>JASJBX010000227.1 GCA_030066295.1 Crocosphaera sp. | reverse complement strand
CCCTTGATTCCTCTAAGTTTTGCGATCGCTTCCAAGTTTTGCGATCGCTTCTAAGTTTTGCGATCGCACTCAGTCTCTTAAGAACGAAAGACTTTATTCTCATAAATCATTCCTGATTGCTATAGAGGCTAAATGACTCCTCAAATAGCCATCTTTATATTAGCAAATATTGCTATTTTTTGCAAACTAACTTGACTCCAAAGCACATAAACTTAATGATACAAAATCGCCGTAAACTGTAAAACCTAATAGCATAGGTTGCCCAGGTTGAATAGCTTTACCGGTTAACACACAAACTTCATTTTTCCTAGCGACAACTTCGACAGTTGCACGAATTCCAGAATCAGAAATTCGTGTGCTAGAATTCGATTCTTTTTGTTCAATATAATCCGACAAAAGTTGTCTAATCAAACCCTGATAGCCCTGTTCACCAGCCAGCTTTTTTAGAGCATCTTTCAGGGTTTTTTCTAAGCGAATACTTGTCACTTCCATACCGCCAGGGCTTTTTGCAAGCATAGCACATATTTACTGAAAACAAGAGTCAGAAATGTGTAACACGCTTGTAACTAGCACTATCTAAAGGTTTCAAGACACCCTTTTTCATGTAATATGCTTGTAATGTATTTTCTTGAAAAGCGAGACGGAAGATAATACTACAAACATATTACATGAACCGCCAAAAAAAAGAGCCTTCGAGAGCGTTTTAGGAATAAGAGGCTAAAGTTAGCACCACGACTAAGTTTCAGGAGGTTTACACGCTTGGGATCTCATCCCCATAGAATCTTACAGTCATGGTTAGCATGGTTCGATTTTAGCTTACATAAGTGTTTTTGTGTGTGTAAACTTTATTTAACCTAGCTAAAATAGGTTTATATCTTGGTCGGATTTTCCTCCCTTCGGTAAAACCGAGGGTCTTCAATCCGACATTTAAGATAAAACTTTAATCGTTTTTCTCCTTGACGATAAAATCTAGGGTTGGGTTCAGTTTGCCCCATTGAATCAGTGTAGAATTCTTTACTAAGCTTTTATAGAAAATATATAAAATTTTTACTACAATTAGAATTAATTGTTTCATTCTTAAGTTTAACCTTTAGCTAATGCTTGACGATTTCGCCACCAAGCGAGTAAGGTACTGGCAATAAAAATACTCGAATAAGAACCCGCTATAAACCCTAAAATTAACGCCAGAGCAAAATATTTGAGGGTTTCGCCACCGAATAAGAAAATAGCAACTAGAGGTAATAACGTCGTTACACTGGTATTAATAGAACGAGTGAGGGTTTGATTAACAGCATTTTCAACAATATCGTTAATGGACAATTCTTCAATATACTTTTCTGTATTTTCTCGAATGCGATCGTAAATGACCACAGTATCGTTAACAGAAAATCCAATAATGGTTAATAAAGCCACTAAAAATAAACTATCCACTTCTACCCCTGCCACTAACCCCAAAACGGCAAAAAATCCCGCCGTAATTAACACATCATGGAGTAAAGCAATAATCGCAAAGAAAGCGTAATCAAACTTAAAGCGGACACTCAAATAGACAATAATGCCGAAAAAAGAAACTAATAACGCTAAAATTCCTGACTCGAATAATTCTTGACCAATGGTAGGCCCCACAGTATCAATTTGAATGGTTTCGGGATCAAACTCACCAATTTTTTCATTCAATTCCTGTTGCAATTGGGTTCTTTCATCCACATCTAATGTTTTAGTGCGAATGGAAAGAACATTCCCTTCTAATACTTGAATGGTGCTATTACCTAAGTCCTTTTCGGCGAGAATATCTCTCACGTCTCCTACATTGATCGGTTGCTCACAAGTTCCTGCAACACCACAGCTTAATTGTAATTGAAGGCGCGTTCCTCCAATAAAGTCTAAACTGGGTCGCAATGGGGCGTTAAAAGTCGTATAAGAGATAATCATGGCAATAATTCCCCCTACAATAATTAAGGAAGAAATTGACCACCATAACCGTTCCCATTTAATAATATGTAACTGCATTTTTTTGGATCAAATAGACTGAATAATTGAACAACAATAACAGATAATTCTCTGTCTAAGACTTACTTGCCGTGGATAAATTAGGACAGAATAATTCTGGTTTTTTGCGAACCGTAGGCAATCCTAAAACCGTGAGAATTAATAGGGTTTTCGTGCAAGTAAATGCCGTAAACATACTCACTAAAACCCCAATAGCTAAGGTTAAGGCAAACCCTTTCACTAACCCTGATCCTAAGCCAAACAACGCACCACAGGCGATCAAGGTGGTGACGTTACTATCTAAAATACTAGAAAATGCCCGATAAAATCCCGATTCCACCCCACTATACAAAGTTTTACCGGCTCTTAACTCTTCACGGGTGCGCTCAAAAATTAAAACGTTGGCATCTACGGCCATGCCAATACTGAGAATAAAACCAGCAATACCCGGCAGGGTTAAGGTAACGCCAATTAAGGAATAACAAGCTAACGTGAAAAGGGTATAGATAGCCAACGCCAGATCGGCGATTAATCCCGGCAGACGATAATAAACCGCCATAAAGATTAACACTAATACTAAACCAGCCACAGCAGCATAAATACTGCGTCGAATACTATCCCGTCCTAATGTTGCCCCAACGGTGCGATTTTCCACCACTTCTACAGGGAAAGGCAAGGAACCACCTCGTAACTGTACCGCTAACTCATTAGCTGTTTCGACGGTAAAATTCCCCGTAATCACCGCACTGCCTCCCGTGATACCCGTAGCAGCAAATTGGGGGCCTACCACCGGCGCACTAATCAAGACATTATCTAAGAAAATACCAATACTGCGACCGGTTCCGGCAATATTTTTGGTAAGTTCGGCGAACTTTTTACCCCCTTCGTTATCGAAATCGATAATAACCTCCCATTCCGTGCCTTGAGTGGGTCCATAACGGGCATTATCCAGATTTTTTCCCGATAACCCGACGGAGTCAAACAGGGCTAAAAGGGCTTGATTTGATTCTTCTATGGACTCGGTTAACTCAGCAATCCGTTCTTCTTCTTCAGGGGTAGGATCTCCCAGTCTCAGGGCGTTTAATTCCAGTTCTTTTTGCTGTCTGATGGTAAATTCAGCTTGTAGTTGTCCTTCTGTTCCTTGCCGTTGTTGACGAAACTCTAATTGTGCCGTTCCCCCTAACACCCGTTCCGCTTGTTCGGGATCGGTAACACCCGGTAATTGCACCACGATTTTATCTTGTCCCAGGGTTTGAACAATGGGTTCAGCCACCCCTAACCCATTGACTCGGTTTTCGAGAACGGTTTTCGCTGCGTCTAAGTCCTCTTGGGAGATGGTTTTTACCTCTTCGGTGGGTTTGAGTTGAATGGTTAACTGGGCCCCACCTCTCAAGTCTAAACCCAACTGTAGGGGAATAGCATTGAGAAGGGCGATCGCACCAATCACCAGGGCGATAATAAAACCGATCAACAAACGTTGTTGTTTCATATTAGAGTCTTCTGTAAGGGTTTGATACTTAGACTAGGGAGAGGGAGTAGAGGGAGTAGGGGGAGACTGGGAGAAATTGTTGAGATATATTCCCCCATTACCCAGTCACCCCGTCACCTTATCCCTTCCCATAGTCCTAAATATGCAGTGTCATCAACTTATCCACTGCTTCAGCAATTTGGGGAGGTTGCACGATGGTTAGTCTTTCTAGCATTCCATTGTAAGGGGTGGGAATGTCTTGAGACGATAAACGAATCACTGGCGCGTCTAATTCATCGAAAAAGTTATCATTGATTAACGCAATTAATTCGGCCGCAATCCCCCCAGTTTTCATACATTCTTCCACAATGATGACGCGGTGGGTTTTACGGATGGAGTCTCCAATGGCTTGCAGGTCGAAAGGTTTAAGGGAAATCAGATCAATAATTTCAGGATCATAACCCTTGGCTTCAATCTGTTTTAAAGCTTGTAAACAGTGATGACGCATTCTTGAATAGGTGAGAATGGTAACATCTTTCCCGGGGCGGACAATTTCCGCTTTATCTAAGGGGACGATATATTCAGTCTCGGGCAGATTCTCTTTGAGGTTATAGAGTAAAACGTGTTCAAAGAAAAGAACCGGGTTTTCATCTCGAATCGCTGCTTTAAGCAGTCCTTTGGAATTATAAGGGGTGGAACAGGCCACAATTTTTAACCCCGGAACCGCGTGAAAATAGGCTTCTAACCGTTGGGAATGTTCGGCCCCTAACTGTCGACCGACTCCTCCCGGACCACGAATAACCATGGGAATTTTGAAGTTTCCCCCGGACGTATAGCGTAACATTCCGGCATTGTTGGCGATTTGGTTAAAGGCTAATAGTAAAAAGCCCATGTTCATCCCTTCAATGATCGGTCGTAACCCAGTCATCGCAGCCCCTACGGCCATCCCAGTAAAGCTATTTTCGGCGATGGGTGTATCGAGAACCCGCAGTTCTCCGTATTTTTTGTAAAGATCCTTGGTTACTTTATAGGAACCGCCATAGTGGCCAACGTCTTCCCCTAAGACAAATACTGTGTCGTCTCGTCCCATTTCTTCATCAATGGCTTGACGTAGCGCATTAAATAATAAAGTTTCTGCCATATATTTATACTAATTCCTTGCTTTTGTTATCCTATCATTACAGCCCTACATTTTATCGTTTTCGGGACTCCTTAAGCATTTATTCTGATCAAATTGTTATTAAATGACTATTTTGTGCTTTAGATTACCCTATGATTAAGAATTAATTTATCGTTACATCAATGATTATTACGAAGAAAGCTAACTCCCTTCTCTCTCTTAAAGGGTTTTTAAACCAACCAGAAACTAAACCAGCTAGGGAATATATTGACGGAATCATTTATCAAAAACCTATGCCTCAAGGTGAACATAGGATTTTACAAATGCGTCTAGGAACAGCTATTAATAATGTTGGTTTACCCCATAAGTTAGCTTATGCTTTTCCTGAGTTACGTTGTACTTTTTCGGGTCGCTCGATTGTTCCGGATTTAGCGGTTTTTTACTATTCTAGAATCCCTAAAACTCCTGAAGGAAAAATTGCCAATAAATTTGATATTTATCCTGATTGGATCATCGAAATTCTATCCCCAGAACAATCAGCTAATCAAGTGATTAAAAAGATTTTATTTTGTTTAAAAAATGATACAGAATTAGGGTGGTTAATTGATCTGAGGGATCAATTAGTGATGATATTTCACCCTAATCAATTACCAGAAATTTTATCAGAGTCAGATCGTTTACCTGCGTTAAAGTCTTTAGATAATTGGCAGTTAACGGTTAAAGATATTTTTGATTAGTGAATTATTTAAATAAAAATCATATCTAAACATAATCATAAATGACTCATCATGGAAAGATTGGGTCTTCCTAAAATTTCTTCATAAACTTTTTCAACTTGAGAAATATTATTCGTTAAAGAATATTTATCTAAAACCCTTTGTCTGGCTTTTTGTCCTAATAATTGAGTAATTTCTCTGTGATCTCGAAACAAGGGTAATAGGGTTTTTAACTGTGTGGTAACCCCCTGAGTATTTAACACCACACCGGCCCCATCTTCTAACACTTCTCCATCGGCCCCTGCATCGGTGGCAATACAAGCTACACCACAGGCCATGGCTTCTAATAAAGATAAAGATAACCCTTCCACTAAAGAAGGCAAAATAAACACATCGGCCGCCCGCAAAATATCAATCCGTTGTTGTTCGTCGGCCACAAATCCCAACCAATAGATCCCATGTTCTCTACCATAGAAGGGTTCTAAGGAGGGTTTAAGGGGTCCATCCCCCACAATTAATAATTTACTCTCTTCTCCCATTCCCACCTGTTTCCATGCCTTTAATAAGGCTTCTACGTTCTTCTCTGTGGCAATACGTCCCACATAGACAAACAAGCGTTTGGCTTTAATTTGAGGCTTAATACAGGAAACACCGGGAGAATATTTAATGGGGTCTACTCCATTGGGAATAATGGCCAGTTTATCTTTATGAACCCCCAACTTCATCAATAATTCTTGCTGTAGTCGAGAGAAAATAATCACCTTATCGTAATGGGCTAAAAACGGCGCGTATAGCTGATAAGTTAAAAATTGGGTACTGGACTTCAAATTGCGTAATTTGCTGTCAAAAGGGGGGTGAAACGTGGCGATAAGGGGTAAATTTAAGGCCTGACAAATTTCTGGCAGTCGAAAATCTAGGGGTGAGAGGGTGAGAGACGCATGAACTAAGTCGGGTTTGAGTTTAGCCAAAGCATCCATCAAAATCTTACTGGATTTTGGGGTGGGGATGGTGTAAATTTGCGATTTATAAAGGAAAGGTAAGGTAACTTCCCGACAGTCTCGCCAATGAGTTGAGTTTGTCTCTTCTTGCGAAAAATGAAGAAAACTAACCTGATAACCTCGGTCTAGAAGGGCGTTTGTGACTTCTCGACCGTATGTTACATTTCCACAGAAAGGGGATTTTTTCCCAAGCCAAGCGATGTGCATTCAAATATAAAGACAGATAGTTATAGCGAACTGATAAGAGAGAATTTGTTGTAATTGTATGGATTATAAGCATAAGCTACCCAGAACTACAAGGGGAAAGTTTGGATAGCTTAGATATTATGGGAAGATAATTATTAGTTCGAGAGGGTTTTTTACTGTATCCTAGAAGATTAATTATTATCTTCAGAAAGATTCAATAAATTTAAAAATCAACGGTGAAAGTTTTGAAATAGTTGATAAAAAATACTGTCATCTTTTACCTATTTGCCCCATAAATGTGTTATTCTAATGATAATTTTTCTTGTTGAATTTTTTATTTTACTATTATTTACTACATTAAAAATATGATTTTTTTCACACCTGATGAAACTTTAAATAGTTTGGGTAAACAACTATTAATAAAAACATGGGAGAAATTTCCTCAATTAAACCGCAAGCAATGCGCTTTAACTTTGCTAGTTTATGATAAGCCTATTGTGGTTGAAAAAGAAGAAATTATCTTCCCCTTAGAATTTTGGCAACACCCCATCAAAGGTTTCGCTTATCGAGGGGATGAGGTGATATATCCTGCGAGTGTGGTGAAACTGTTTTATTTAGTGGCAGTACATCAATGGTTGGAAACCGGCAAAATTAAGCCCTCAAGCGAACTCAATCGTGCGATCGCTGATATGATAGTAGACTCCAGTAACGATGGAACAAGTCTGGTCATGGATATGTTAACAGATACCACCAGTGGACCAGAATTAGACCTTAAAACCCTAGAAACCTGGAAAGATAAAAGAAATGTCATTAACCGCTATTTTCAGGGCTTTGGGTGGCAAGAATTTAAGGATATTAATGTTAATCAAAAAACTTGGTGTGATGGTTATTATGG
>JASJBX010000003.1 GCA_030066295.1 Crocosphaera sp. | reverse complement strand
TCTACAATTTCATCCATGGTCTTCTCAGCGTATTGTAGCACTTGTTCTTTGAGGTCTAACCCTTCGAGTACCCGTCGACGTTCGGCATAAATGGCCCGTCTTTGGTTATTCATCACCTCATCGTACTCAAACACCTGTTTCCGAGTGTCATAGTAGAAAGTTTCTACTTTTTTCTGGGCCCCTTCTAGAGAACGGGTCAACATTTTGGACTCGATGGGCATATCTTCTTCGACGCGGAAGGCATTCATCAACCCGGCCACGCGATCGCCCCCAAAAATCCTTAAGAGGTTATCTTCTAAACTTAAGAAAAATTTAGTGGAACCGGGGTCCCCTTGTCGTCCGGCCCGTCCCCGTAGCTGGTTATCGATGCGACGGGACTCGTGACGTTCGGTAGCCATCACATGAAGTCCCCCCAGTTCGATCACCTCATCGTGTTCCTTGTCGGTAAAAGCATCGTACTCTTTACGAATCAGCTTATAAACTTCCCGTAATTTTTTAATCACTGGATCATCGGTAGGGGCATTTTCAGAGGCAACGGCGATCTTTTCTTCGGCCTCCAGTTCTGAGAGGCTTTGCTGTCCGTATTGGTCGACGGCAAACTTAACCGCTTCTTTGATCATATTTTCGGTTTCGGTCGATAGTTCTGTTGGGAAAATATCAGCCGAGGGTTGCCATTTTTTCTTTTTAGTATCCTTACCAAACCCTTGAGAACGACGGCCATTACCCCCCATTCCTCCTGCTGCCATCAGATTATCATCTTCTGGCATGACAATTTGCGGCATCAGGTATTGCCGAATTTTCAGACGGGCCATGTAATCTGAGTTCCCCCCTAGGATAATATCCGTTCCTCGTCCTGCCATATTGGTTGCGATGGTAACGGCACCTTTGCGTCCGGCTTGGGCAACAATTTCTGATTCCCGTTCCACGTTTTCGGGCCGCGCATTGAGAATATTGTGGGGGATATTACTTTGTTGTAGCAGGGTCGAAATCACTTCTGATTTTTCGACGCTAGTGGTTCCCACCAGAATCGGACGACCCTGTTGGTGTAGTTCTTCCACTTCGGCTGCTACGGCGTTCCATTTAGCCGGTTCGGTTTTGTAAACCACATCAGCATAGTCGTAACGTTGAGGAGGACGGTTCGTAGGAACAATGGTAACTTGTAGGTTATAGACCTTTTCTAGTTCCGTTTCTTCGGTTTTAGCGGTTCCGGTCATCCCTGAGAGTTTGTTGTACAACAGGAAGAAGTTTTGATAGGTGATGGTGGCTAAGGTTTGGGTTTCTCGTTGAATGGGGACTCCTTCTTTGGCTTCGATGGCCTGATGTAGTCCATCACTCCACCGTCTACCGGCTAAGACGCGACCGGTAAATTCGTCAACGATGACCACTTCTTTATTTTTAACAATATAATTCACATCTTTGGTGAATAATTCTTTGGCCTTGATGGCGTTAAAAATATAGTGGGCCCAGGGGTTTTCTTGGTCGTACAAATCAGCCACTTTTAATAACTGTTCCGCTTTTTCAAACCCTTGGTCGGTCATTAAAACGTTGCGGGCTTTTTCGTCCACTTCGTAGTCTTTGGGGTCTTCCTCGTCTTCTTGAATTTCTAGTTTTTTGGCAATTTCTGCTGCTTTAATATATTTTTCGGTGGGTCGTTCCACTTGACCGGAAATAATCAACGGAGTACGGGCTTCATCGATTAAAATGGAGTCAACTTCGTCGATGATGCAATAGTTAGGGGGTCGTTGCACCACTTCGGCCATCGCAGTTGCCATATTGTCCCGTAAATAGTCAAAACCCAGTTCGCTGTTGGTGGTATAGGTAACGTCACAAGCGTAGTTTTTCTTCCGTTCTTCTGGGTTCATTCCCGACTGGATTAGTCCTACGGTTAACCCCAAGAAACGATGCACCTGTCCCATCCATTCTGCGTCCCGACGGGCTAAGTAGTCGTTAACGGTGACAATATGAACCCCTTTACCGGTCAGTCCGTTAAGATAGGCGGGAAGGGTCGCGACCAACGTTTTTCCTTCCCCTGTCTTCATCTCAGCAATTTGTCCTTGATGGAGTACCATTCCCCCCATCAACTGTACGTCGAAGTGACGCATTCCTAAGACTCGTTGTCCCGCTTCTCGGACAACGGCAAAGGCTTCGGGGAGAATTTCGTCTAAAATATCCTCTAGTTCTTCATCATTGTTGGCTTTATCGAGCATTTCCCGAAATTCAACGGTTTTCTGCTTGAGTTGTTCGTCGGATAGGTCTTTGATATCCTCTTCAAGCAGGTTGATTTCAGCAACGATGGGTTGTAATTTTTTGATTTTGCGGGTATTAGGATCGCCAAATAGAGCTTTAAGCATAAGGTATCGTTTTATTCTTTATTCTAGTTTATATGGTGGATGTTGAGATGAAATCATCAATGAATACGTTAAGATTTCCTGGGCAGAGTAGGGAAGATCAGTTTGCAGTACCAATTTCAACCAATTCAGCCACAAGAAAACTCCCGATTAAGAAACGAAAATTTTCTGTAAAACAACAATATAACCCAGTCTTGCTAGTCCTAAGCTAGTTGGTGTACCAGTGACTTCTTACTCCCTTTGGCTTAACTTTAAGATTAATGATTCAACCAATTAATTAAATCATCAAGATTAGAAAAGTTTAATAAGGCTTCTCCTAATGCCTCTATTTGCTCTATATTTAAACTATTAATCTCTGTTTTTAAAGTA
Organism: Crocosphaera sp.; assembly: GCA_030066295.1. GTDB lineage: Bacteria > Cyanobacteriota > Cyanobacteriia > Cyanobacteriales > Microcystaceae > Crocosphaera. Next base: position 27,531 of record JASJBX010000003.1, on the reverse strand, counting down.
GGAGAGATGTCTCCTATTTTCCGTTGAAGAAGACGAACGACTAAGGCTTTTTCCCGTTCAATTCCTTGTTCAATTCCTCGTTCAATTCCTTGACGCATCCAACTAGTGGTAATTTGCATAACTTTCTCCTGTGTAGGTTGACTAAAAGTTTTAAGTTCTTGTTGAAAGTCTCTTTCGTCTGATGGGTTTAAAGTTAGATAAACATCGATAAATCCAGAAATTAATTGCATTCTAGCCGGATCTAGTTTTAATGTTACCAGTAGGCGAAGACATTCTGCTTTGCTGTTTACTTATGTCCGACTACTTAGTTTATGAGCTTCTTGTCTTATTATCGTCAATTTTCTCTTGAGTGTTGTTTTGCTTTTGCTCAAATATTGCTTTAACTTATCTTCTTGTTTAGAATCTATGATTTATTTTAATTGGTTTTTCTGCTTAATATAACTTCATGAAAAGAGGGGTTTTGCCAATTTTCCTAAAATTTGCCCGAAAATCAATCCTTGTATTTTTGTAAATTTTCAGATATACTATTTTTGGAATACAATGGGCTTTTTATAAGTAAAAATAGCAGAAAACTTAGGTAAAGCCCCTATTTTTGGTGATTTCAACCCTGTTAAACATCAAAGTAGCCACAAAAAAGCAACTGCTATCTGCTACAGTGACTATGTACTAATCAATAAATTTTGTAAACTAAGCTTGACAAAATCTGAGTATTTGATAAGACTTCTTGCTTAAAAATCGGTTTATTTTGATAAGTATTTTTGCATAACACGCAATTGAGTTGAGGTTATGGAAGCATTGACTGTTGAAGATTTATTCATCTTTTTGGCTGGTTATTTTTCAGGAATAGCCGATAATATGGCTCTAAGTGCTTGATTAACTTGTTCGGATGTAGTGAAAACTTCAGCAACATCTGAGTCTAAAGTAATGGTAATGGTTTTTTCTTCGACTTCGTTAACGAAGCGATTGGGACGAGCTTTGCTATAGTCAAAATTGTATTCGGGAAGTAATTTCTCGTCTAGATTATTGTTTATTGTAGAATCTTGTTTATTCTTCATAGTCTTGACGTTCTTTTCTAGTGGTTAAGCGTACGCTGATAATACGAATTATTTAAGTTATTTCAGGAAAACAAACGCATAAAAGATAATTTTGTACAAAATTTTATCATAAAAAGTCTAAAAAATACTTCTATTTTAAACCAATAAAAAAAGAAAGGAAAAGAGGAGGATATTAGACTCCTCTTGCAGTGTTAAATATGTTTTCAAGAATTCCTATTTAACCCAATAGGTAGGGATCGGTTTCGGGGAGAAAGAAACCAAGGACATCATAATCCAGTTTCCAACAAGTCCTATTTAACCCAATAGGTAGGGTTAAGTAATGCTGATTTAAGTGATGCTGATTTAAGTAGTTTCCAACAAGTCCTATTTAACCCAATAGGTAGGGGGTTAAGGTATAAATGAATCGTTAAAATTGTAGCACAAGCTTCTAGCTTGTAACAGGCAAAATGCCTATATTACTGTTAAGGATGAAAGCTCAAAAGGAAACAAGAGAATTTTGTGCCATTTTCTCTCAGCGTGGCAACTTCTAACGATAAAACCAACATCAAAATTATTCACAAGATGAAGCGGGCAAAATATCTTTAAATTGTTGATATTGAGATAAATAGTTTTCAAGTAGAGCAAATTGAGATAAATTAAGACGATAATAAATCCAACGACCCTTTTGACGCGATCGCACTAATTGAGCATCCTTAAGATTTTTCAGATGAAAAGAAAGTTTAGATTGATTAATCTCTAATTTTTCACATAAATCACAAACACATAATTCTTGAGTTTTCAGTAACTCCAAAACTTGTAAACGAATGGGATCAGATAATGCCCGAAACCCTAATAAAATAGTTGATAAATGGGTAGAAGTTGCGCTTACCATTAATAAATCGTCAAAATTAAGTCTGTTATTTCTATCATAAACTAAGAGTAAACAACTGATAAGTAACCACTGAATCCAATGGCCCGTCAACGCTCAAAATCCGATCTCCCCACAAAAATCTGTCCCGTTTGTGGCCTTTCCTTTACATGGCGAAAAAAATGGGCCAAATGTTGGGATGATGTAAAGTATTGCTCCGAACGATGTCGCAGAAGACGTTCCCAACTACAGGATAAAGATTCATGACTACAACCCAACCGAAACTTATCATTCATGGTGGTGCGAGTTCCCTCGACGATAAGGGTGGTTTAGCCAAAGTGCGTCCCTCTCTCCATAATATTGTTACCGAAGTGTATCAATTATTGACCGACGGGGGAACAGCAGTCGACGCAGTGGTTAGGGGTTGTCAGTTACTCGAAAATGAACCCAGTTTCAACGCCGGAACCGGATCGGTGTTACAATCCGATGGACAAATTCGTATGAGTGCGTCGTTGATGGAAGGGTTGAGTCAAACCTTTAGCGGTGTCATTAATATTTCCCGTGTGAAAAATCCCATCGACTTGGCCAAGCATTTGCAAGAAGAAAGCGATCGCATTCTTTCGGATATGGGGGCCGCAGAATTAGCCAGAGAATTAAATATCCCCGTTTATGACCCCTTAACAGAGTTTCGGGCGTTGGAATGGATAGAAGAGTGGAAAGATGATTTTCAGCGCAAAATGGGGCGTTTATTCGCCAGTACAGAGTCTTCTGAAGCACGCAGGGGAACCATTGGTGTTGTCGCTTTGGATAGTCAGGGAAAAATTGCAGCCGGAACTTCTACGGGAGGAAAAGGGTTAGAAAGAATTGGCCGGGTGAGTGACTCAGCCATGCCGGCGGGTAATTATGCGACAGCAGAGGCAGGGGTGAGTTGTACGGGTGTGGGGGAAGATATTATTAACGAATGTTTCGCGGCGCGGGTGGTGATTCGGGCCGGAGATGGGTTATCGTTGCCCGAAGCGATGCAAAAGTCCATGGAAGAGTGTAAAAAACGAGACCGAGACTTAGGGGCGATCGCATTGGATCATAATGGGGTGATTAGTTGGGGTAAAACTAGCGAAATTTTACTGGCTGCCTATCATAATGGTTCGACTATTGGAGATACTTTAGAATGGCAAACCGAGGAATTAATGGGCTATTGTTAAAGTTCAAGAACAAACCAAAACGTTGTTGTTATCATGGCTGTTATTAGAGCTAAACCCCAAACCATAAATATTAGTTTACGATTCAGGCGGAATCTTGCATAATTAAACGGCAAAGGAGATATTTTTTGTGATAGGTTTCTTTGAAATTGAGGGCTATACTGACAAAAGGATGACGTTTCTGGAGAAGCTTGTCCTAAGCACAGTATATTCTCAAAACGTTTGCCTAGCCTAAATTTATCACTAGTTTCTGTGTGATACATTAGGCTAATCGAAGCAATTTGTACCACAATAGCTCCAGCAAGTATCGTTTTTAAACCCCATTTTTTCCATCCTTTATTGGATAAAATATTATCGATTAAAATAGCAGTTAGGGGAATCAATAATAGATGAACAGAGGTAACATGATATCTTGCTCCCCATGCCCCATCTCCATGCCAAAAAAATAGCTTACTGGTTAATGCTATATGCAGAGTAAGATTGAAAATACAACTAATTAAATATAGTTGAATATAAGGAGATATTTTTTTCCAAAATATGATCCCCAATATTATACAGGGTAATAATAAAGGATCATAAATAAAAATGCTTTTTTCCAGAGACAAGAGAACACCGATAATGCCCACATGGGGAGGGTTAATAAAGGGGAAACCTGGGGGGCGTGGAGGTAAATGAGCATAGATCGCATCTGAGCCCATTTGTGCAGCGACGGCATAGCCACTCTTGAATGACCAAAAACCAAAGCGAAGATAATCGATATATTTTGCCAAGAAAGCGACGGGAAGAAAACCGACTATCCAGAGTAAACTAGATGTAAGAACTTTTCTTAAATTGTACTTTTCATAAAAAAGACAACCCAGTAAAAATATAAAAGCAGTAAAACCATGAATGATACTGGTAAATCTAATTAAAAAGGCTATCCCTAAAGACAATCCACTCAGAGTAAGAAAACCATCTTTTTTACTCTGCATAAAATTCATAATTGAACTATAACCAAGAATAACAAATAATAAAATTTGATTATTTTGTTGATGAAGTTGGGCATAATGTAAAACAGTGGTACCCAAAAACCAACCAATACTGCTTAGACTAGCAATATTATTATTAAAGCCAAAACTCCTAATTAACCAAAAACAAGATACGGCTAAGGCTACATTTAAAGGAACAAAAATGAGGAGATTAATGGTTAACCATTGAACCAGATACGGTTCTCCACTTGATGCCATTTTAGGAAACAAAGGACGTATTTTAGTCCCTAACCAATCTCCAGGAAGCATGAGTAATGATTGTCCTGAATCATAAGCAATACGTCTGGTTCCATCTTTACCTACAACACCCAAACCCAGTTCTCTATCTTGAGGTTTGTAGTTAGGATCAACGGCAACTTCTTGAGCATTTGTCCAAAAAGATTGTGTCATTTTCCATCTGAGAATAGTATCTCCGTTAAGATCCCCAGGATTAATCAGAATTGTCCATAGTAAAGCAATTATAATTACTTGAATAATTTTTTTTAACCAAGAAGTCATGAGTTTAAATTGTCCCTCCATTATTGTTCAAAAATAATTATTCACAATGAGTAATAATAGCATAATACCCTATGGAGAAACTTTGTCAAACAAATCCCTAACCGAGTATTAGATATTTATTTATTTCCTAAGCTTTAATCTGAATAATAATCAATCATTTGAAAAATCAAAGAAAATAAATAGGATTAACAAACCAAAAAGTTGTTCCCACTATTGCTAAAATTACCAAGAATCCCCATGTCAACAGGTTCCACTTACGATTTAGGCCGTATCGAGTATAATTAAACGCAAAAATAGGGGTCTGATTTTCATATTTTATAATACGCTCTTGCTCAGGAGATACCTTTTTGGCTAATTGACTTAAACATTGCTCTGAAAGTTGAGGATTAATATAACAAGCAAGGTTGAAAAAACGTTGTCCCAAACGAAATTGACCATAAATACGATCATAGCCCAAACGAAAATGCCCATAGATGGGATCGAGGGGACGAGATAGATTTGCTATATTATACTCTAAGGAGAAAAGCATAGAAACTGAAGCAATTTGGACTATAATAGCCATACTTAGCATTGCAGTCATTAACCAAATTATTGTGGAAGGGAACTTGAGAATAATGCCAAACCGTTGTAGTAATTAGCCAAATAATACTACTCAACCCGGCCAAATTTTTTTCAAAACCGAATAATCTTAGTAACCAAAAACAGGCCACAACAGTAGCGACATTGATGGGGAGAAATGTAAGAAAAGAAACCCCTAATTCTTGAAAATCTCGTCTCCCTATTTTGGGAAAATATGGTTTAACTTTAGTGCTTAACCAATCACTGGGAAGCATTAATAAGGATTGTCCTGAATCATAACCATAACGACGGTCTCCATTAAGGGTTTGAATCCCGGCCTTAATATCATGTCCATGGGAAGGTTGATAATTAGGCTTAATTTCTGGTTGACCACTCCACCAAGAATGGGCCATTTGTAGTCTAAGAACTGTATCTATTGTACCCATTCGTCCCGTACTAACAATTAATATCCATAAGGCTGCGATTAAAATGACTTTCAAGGAAGTTTTCAATGAGAAACCTCAACTCATTAAGTTGGCAAAACCAGTGAAAAAGATAACACAATATCACATGGATAAACAAGGGAATAGGAATATTGACGAAGAAGGAATTATTCTGAATAAGTTTATTCCTGTCTTACATTCAATTTATAATTTTTGCTTTCATTCAATGCTTCAAAAATTTGGTAATACTCTTGAGAACATTTTGTCCAAGACCAATATTGTTGAGCAAAATCAGCGACAGGTTCTCTTAAATCTGATAAATAGGACAAATCGTCTAAGATATTACTAATTTTAGTTGACCAAAGTCCTATTACATCTTCAACTTCAACAGCTTCTGATAAGATCAAATGTTGTGCTGCAGTGCAAGCTTTAGCGGTTTCTGAACCGATCAAAACAGGTGTTCCGCAAGCCATAGCTTCTTGTACCACCAAAGGAAACCCTTCCCCTTTACTGGGCAAAACTAAGAGGTCTGCTACTTGATATAAAGGAGTTAATTGTGTTCCTCTGCGATCGCGGAAAACCCTAACATTAGAAAGTCCCCAAGTTTCGGGATCTAATGGTCCCCAACCGGCAAAAATCCATTCTAAAGAAGGGAATTTCTGAGCTAATTTTTCAATGATAGGTAATCCCTTTTTCTCCACAAATCGACCTACAAATAAAAATACATTTTTTTCAACGGAAATACCTAATTTTTGACGATTTTCTTTTCGTTTCTTAGTATTCGCAGGAACATAAATATCTGTGTCAACACCATTAGGAATCATTAAAGCAGGACGGCGAAAACTTGTTTTTTCAGAAAAGTATTTTTGTACAACTTCACTAATAAAAATAGTTTGATCTACATAACGAAGAATAAAACATCCCAGAGTAGAATTTAGGAAAGAAAGAAGTCCTCTAAACAAAGGGCTATCATAGGGAATAAAACCAATATGTTGAGTGATAACTAAGGTTTTTTTCTGAATTTTTGCAAATACAAAAGTTGCTAAATTACTCATATAAAGATAGTCATGGATATGAATAATATTTGCTTTTTTGATCTCTTGCCAAAGCTTAAATAGTGAGGGCAAACTCCAGATAGGATAGGGAATTTTAACTTTATTCTCAATTAAGTTCGATGCAGTCATGGAGAGGCATTTAAGTCCAGCAATATCTGAAGGATAAGGGTCAACATTACTAGCCATCCAAGTAATTTCTATATTATCTTGTTTAAGGAGGTATTCAGACAGTTGACCAGCAACTATTTCTACTCCTCCACGGTGTTCTGGATAATAATGGGTAACTAAAAGAATTTTCATGGTTTTATCAAGTCTCTCTTTATTTATGATTTATGATTTAGCATTTCCGTTTTTCATCGTTCTGTCAAGCCATAGAAAAATAACACATAGGGTAAAAACAATGATGATGGAAAGGGTTACTAAAAATCTTTGAATTAAAGCAAACGTTGCAGCATCATAGGCAGAAATGTTCATCAGCCTAAGAACTCCAATCCAACTCCATTCCATGAGTCCCAGATTCCCTGGAGTAAAACTTAAAACCATAGCTAGGTAAACTAAAACGGTAGCAGCAAAGATATAGGAAAATGGAATATTTAAACCTATAGCTTTGACAACTAAGAAGTTCCGTAAACTAAGACTTAGATGAAGCATAAGAGTTAATAAAAATTGTAAGGTTATGAATTTCTGATCAAACATCGTTCCCTTTGTTGTGTTCTCTGAAAGGCTAGAGATGTTTTTATTCCCAGACAATCTATTTTTAATAAAGCTATACCCTTGGATTAACCAATTAACTAAGACATTATGCCATTTCCTTAATAAATACAAGACAATATATAGGGTAAGAGTAGCTAGAAAAATAGCCAAAGATTCAGAAATATAGCCTAACATTAATGATAAAGATGTAGGAATTAATATAAACGGGATGAATAAGTTCATAAACTGATTGTACAAAGCTGATAAAAATCCTTGAGATAGAGAACCTACTTTATGGATTTTAAGAACGATGCTTTGTGTGGTTAGCACACTAATTTGACGAGGAGTAAAGATACCAATTAAGTCAGACAAAGCAATATAAAATACGTAAAATCTTTTACTTTTAGTCAAATTTGGCACTAATTTCTGGATGGTTAACCTCCAGCGATATGCCAGAATAAGAAACGTCATAAAAGTGGTAAGGGGAATGAAAATTACAAAAGCTAAATTCAATTCTTTCAGTTGAGTTAATATCTGTTCTATATTGATATTAGTAAACCGAAATGTTAGCCAAATCAATAGAGATCCTATTAACAAGGATACCAATGTTAATACAACTTTTTTAACTTGAGATTTTATCATAGCCCCATTTTTTTTCTAAATCTACCCCTAATAAATCGGAAACTTTGATAACTTCTGGTTTGAATTTTTTCATAAGCTGAAGTCTTAAACTTTCAGAAATATGTTCTCTTTGATCTGGTTTCCAAAGAATTTTTTCGACTACTTTCTCTCTTATCAATTCATATAATTCAGGAGAAGAAAATAAAAACTTTTGTGCAATCCTACGAGTTAAAGGATGATAAACAATATTAGTTAATTTCTCAAATCTGATAGTTGTTCGGATATTAACTGGTTTATAACTTGCTGTAAAATCTGTACTTACGTCTAAAAAATTCAAAGTTTCCTTATAAATTTTATCATTATCCTTACGAAAATCTTCAGTGATTATAACTTTAATTTGTGAAGAATCAAAAATATCAAAAAAACGTTTAAGCTGTTCATAATATTTAATTCGATCCGTATAGTATAGCCATGATGGACACCTTACTCGCTTCCCAAGAGACTCTCCTTTTCTTCGTAAGGGTTCTAACTCTAAAGCTTTCTCAAAGTCTTTTTCTGGTTCAGTTGTTGTTATCACATAATGATTATGTAACGAATATAACCAACTCACTGGTTCTCTAATTAATGCAATAATTTTCGCACCTGGATTAAATTTATATATTTCTTGTGCCGCTATTTTTGAATGTAGATAATGAGTAGAGGCCTCACCAATAATCTTTTCAGAACGACCTGAAAAAAGACTTAGATAATATCCTTCATCTCTAAATTGATAGAATTGTTTAAATCCATAGTAACGATCGCTTTCTTCATGGGAATCTTTACAAAAGTAATGGGGTTCTTTAGCTCCTGTCATGAATATATCTGGATGCTGACCCAAAAAATCATACAAAGCTGTTGTCGCTGCTTTTGGTTGACCTACAATAAATAAGTTTGGTTTACTCATACTAATCTATAAATCTTTTAGTTTTTAACAAAATCGTTAGAAGTGATAAATAATTGCTATATTTATGAGGTGCGGTATTTTTTAGCTCTAGGCAACACATATTCATTTGAACTATACCTCATCAATAGAAGAAACTCTATATCATCATGCTCCTTCAGTAAAGTATGTTTTGTTTTTCAATAACTTCATGTTGCATTTTCAACACTTGCAAGGCATCAGATGGTCCAATATCTGAAGGATTCTTACCTTTAATTACGGCATTAGCAAAACGGTCAAATATTGTATCATTACCATACCTTAATTTACCAGTCAAATGTTTAATTCCACTGGTAAAATGTTGCGCCCAATGTTGCCAAGTTGTTAATAATGAAGTCCGAATTACAGTTTTTGTTTCATGGAGGTCATCATTAGGTAACCGAATATAAATATCCCGAAAGATATCGATATCTCCTAAATACTCTTCACCATAAACCGTTAAATGCCATTCACTAACAGTCGCTTCAAAGTTCATGTTTATGGTAACAGGAATTGTTCCATGTTCTGAACTATTGCATTTATAATTTACTGCTAAGGAAGCCGGGGTTTTTAAACCCATTGTACTAGGATGAACATCGCATCTGAGGAACTCTAATGGACCGGGAGATAATCGAGAAACAAGATAAAAGAAATGTGGACTTTCATCGTAAAATAGTCCCAAAGGTAATTCTTCATACCAAACCGGTAGCCTTCTGCGAGGATTACTCAATTGTTGAGCGACAATCCCTGTAATTTTTCCGAAAGAACCGCTTTTTAAATCGTCTAAAAGACGTTGAGTAGATGAGGCAAACTGAAAGTTATGAACGATACCTAAAGTTAAGCCTTGTTGTTCGGCCAAAGCAACTAATTCTTCTCCCTCTTCTACTGTCATGGTAAAGGGTTTTTCTGTTAAAACGTGCTTACCTAATTTAAGAGCGGATTTGATTAAAGAGTAATGAGAATGAGGACAAGAACCAATGGTAACCGCGTTAACCTGATCTAACCAAGGAATATTGTCTAAAGTATCTCCTTCATAGAAGTTAGGATATCCTTTTTCTTTGGCGATCGCTTCTGCTCTACCTGGACGGCGATCAACAACCCCCACTATTTCGTATTTGGGATTTTCTCCCATGGTCACAAGGTGGCGATTAGTTGTCACCCAGCCCAAACCCACTGAAGCAACCTTAATCTTTATCTGAGAATTTGATAGACTCATTGTTAATAACTATAAAAAAATGTTTGTGTTAAGTTTACCGTCTTTTTAAACCCAAAACACTCAAAAAGAAACTAGAAAAAATCACTTGAATACCTAAAGCTAAACAAGTAACAGAAGGAATAATAATTCTCATGGTGACTATGGGGTCTAAGGAGCCAAATAACTTATCGCCCCAACTACCCAAAGCATACAATGAACCCCCTAATCCTAACAACAACAGAACAGTACCAATAATCAAACCACTTTCTAAGTTAACATAGCGAAAAAATCGCTGAATTTTTGGGTCTTGGGGTAACAGTCCCTCTGTAATAGCAAACGCTTTGGTAAAAACGGCAAAACTGACAGCTTGAAACCCGATAATCATAGCGGTTGCTGAGTACAATAGAGTATGAACTCTAGGAGTCCCTAAAAGGAAAAGGGTACTCACAAGGCCCACTAACATCAAGAATAAACCAGGATACAAAAATAGCCAACGGGGACTATACAATAATAAAAAACGGAGGTGTCGCCAACCGTCTCGCCACGTTCTTAAATGAGGGGGACGACTACGACCATCAGGGGATAAGGTGGTGGGGACTTCTGTTATTTTCAGACGATATAATGAGGCTTTAACCACCATTTCACTAGCAAACTCCATTCCTGTTGTCCGTAAGTTTAAGGACTCAATAGCTGTTCTTCTAAACCCCCTCAGTCCACAGTGAAAATCGTTACAAGGACAACCAAAAAAGAGTTTCCCGACCCAACTTAACACAGGGTTGCCTAAATATTTGTGTAGGAAAGGCATAGCACCCGGTTTTATCCCTCCTTTGAAGCGGTTTCCCATCACTAAATCATAACCGTCTCTTAGTTTATGAATAAATGGCTCGAGTTGGGTAAAATCATAACTGTCATCGGCATCTCCCATGACAATAAACTGACCTTTGGCTGCAGCAATACCACCTCTTAAAGCACTACCGTAACCTTTTTGTTTAACGTTGACAATCCTTGCTCCCATATCTGTAGCAATATCTTGAGAACCATCTTGAGAGCCATTATCAGCAATTAGCACTTCACCAGAAATGTTATATTGCTCTAGATATCCTTGTGCTTTCTTTATGCAAGTTGCCAGGGTTTCAGCCTCGTTAAGACAAGGCATAATAATAGAAAGTTCTAAGGTGGAAGAACTGACTTCATTAGAATAAGTCTTATCTTGATTATTGGTTATCATAGTTTATGATCTGGTAAATCATTAGGCTTTGCAACAGTGGACTGCAAAACCCCGTTTTGAGCATTAGCTTTAAGATTCTAAAATTGCTACTAACATAAATGATATGGTGGTCAAAGTCAACACTTTAACGTTTGACTGTTCAATCTTTTCTCTCGTTAAAATCTCATTAGATTAAGGCTGTAAAGATTACCCATGAACACCTAGTCGTTCTTTTATACCTAAAGATCGGAAAAAAACTCACCAAAATTTCATTTTTTCTGTCCAGCAATCAACCCAAAACGGATTAAACCCCGTTCATAACCTCGACTCATTAAACCCAATGATAACGCGCCTTCTATGGTTCGCCAACCACTATTTAACAAGCCAGTTATAGCCTCTAAATTCAAAGCTGAATCTATCACAATATCCCAAAAAGGAGCCACTTCCATTGACCAATCATCGACTTTAATATTATTAAAACCACAGTCACGAGCAATGATTTCATATTCTGGTAAAGATATCACATAAGGTAAACAATAAACTCGATAAATTTCTTGTAAATGTTGTTTTTCATCTTCGGTTAATTCCCCCGCCCAAGAATTAGGAGAACGATGACACCAAGTGGCACAAATAAACGTACCACCCGGTTTTAATACTCGATAACATTCTTGAAAAAATTGCTTTTTGTCAGGCATATGTTCCCCACTTTCAAGAGACCATACCAGGTCAAAATTATCGTCTGGAAAGGGCATATTTAAGGCATCGGCTACCCTAAACTGTACAGTTTTGTCTAATTTGACCTCAGCAGCCCGTTGGGTGGCTCTATTTGCCTGTACAGACGATAGGGTAATTCCTGTTGCTTTAGCGTTAAATTTTTCAGCTAAGTAGAGGGTACTTCCACCAATGCCACAACCCACATCAATAAAGTTAGTAACATCTTTAAGATTAGCCCAAATTAATAGTTCTTCGATTAAATCAATTTGTGCTTGACGACGGTCTAATTTATAGTTTCCACCTCTACCATAGTAACCGTGGTGCATATGCTCACCCCAAATCTGTTCCCATAAATTACTTGAGGTATCATAAAATTGAGCAATTTTTTCTGATAGGTTGGCCGAGTTTGTCATGAGTCAATGTTAATTTTTAGGTCTGATTATAACAATTTTTCTCAGAAACTAAAAAGTAATCAAAAATCTTCCTCAATAAATGTACAAGGTGTCCCTCTTTTGAAGAACACCCTATAGTGGTTTGTCGCGCAATATGTCTGAGTTATTGTCGATTTAAAAAACATTAATTAGAATTAACTCATCGCAGCATTGGAGCGATCATAAGAATTACGGAAACCAGAACAGGGTTTACCTTGAATGGTAGTCCAGTAATCTTTTTCAACGTCAACGCCAATCTCAGCCGCAGCCCGCCCTAGCATCGATTGTTGACGGTTTTTGACCATTTGATGATGACGCATCATTAAAGCCCTTGCTTGTTGTTGAGTAGACATAATATTTAGACTCCGATTGCTTATGGTGGTTTATTATCTGGGGTATTTCACCCTCTGTACTATATATAACACATAGTTCTGTAACATTTGCTACAAAAAAGCTTTTTATCCATAAAACTTAATATTTTTTTTGGGATCATTAAAAAAAGTAGGTCAATGGAGAAGTTAAGGTTAATTTTGGGTTAACTATGGAAGAGATGGAAAAGGGCAGAGGTGAGACAAAGGAGTAATGTCAGGAATCGATGAACTAATGCCCGAAAAAAACCGTTATGATCAAGGATTGGACAAAATTATATTTTTGCAAACAGCAATCCTAAATTAACTCTTATGGCATTACCCATTGTTGCAATTATTGGACGACCCAATGTAGGCAAATCAACCTTTGTCAACCGTTTGGCTAAGGATAGACAGGCCATTGTACACGATCAACCGGGGATTACCCGCGATCGCACTTATCGACCGGCCTTTTGGCGCGATCGCGATTTTCAAGTGGTGGATACAGGGGGGCTGGTTTTCGACGACGATACCGAATTTTTACCCTTAATCCGAGAACAGGCCATGGCCGCCTTAACCGAGGCCAGTGCAGCCATTTTTGTTGTGGATGGACAACTGGGACCCACTGCCGGCGATCGCGAGATTGCCGACTGGTTAAGACAGCAAGAGGTTCCTGTGTTATTAGCCGTTAACAAATGCGAGTCACCAGACCAAGGATTAATACAAGCGGTGGAATTTTGGGAGTTAGGACTCGGGGAACCTTACCCTGTTTCCGGTATTCATGGTAACGGAACGGGGGAATTATTAGATGAATTAATTACCTATTTACCCTCTCCCGATGAACTACCAGATCGAGAGGAGATCAATGTGTCGATTATTGGTCGTCCTAACGTGGGAAAATCCAGTTTATTGAACGCATTTTTAGGAGAAAAACGCGCCATTGTTAGTCCCATTTCCGGAACAACTAGAGATGCGATTGATACGGTTGTCGAACGAGGAGAAAACACCTATCGGTTAATCGATACGGCGGGTATTCGTCGTAAAAAAAATGTCAATTATGGGGCGGAATTTTTTAGTATTAACCGAGCGTTTAAAGCCATTCGTCGGGCTGATGTGGTGTTATTAGTGATTGATGCCATTGATGGGGTCACTGACCAAGATATTAAACTAGCTGATCGCATTATTCAGGAAGGCCGGGCTGCTATTATAGTCGTCAATAAATGGGATGCCGTAGAGAAGGATTCTTACACTATTTATGAGTATAAACAAAAGGTAATGGATCGACTTTATTTTATGGAATGGGCGGATCTTATTTTTGTCAGTGCCATGTCAGGAAAACGGGTAGAAAAAATCTTCAAATTAGTCGACAGTGCAGTAGAAGAACATCGTCGTCGGGTGAATACATCTGTGGTGAATGAAGTGTTAGAAGAAGCAGTTAAATGGCATTCCCCTCCCACTAGCAGACAAGGAAAACAAGGCAGAATTTATTACGGAACCCAGGTATCAAGTCAACCGCCAACTATTGCTTTATTTGTCAATGATCCCAAGCGATTTAGTGATAACTATAGACGCTATATTGAGCGACAGTTTCGAGAACAAATTGGCTTTCCTGGGACCCCTATTCGTCTCTTATGGAGAGGGAAGAAAATGCGAGATTTAGAACCTAGTGCAAACAGGGCAACCAAAGTTTAGATAAAAACTGTAGGGTGGGCAATGCCCACCTTACAAGATTACTAAGATTAGGAAAAATAATCAAATGGAAGAATTATTTGAGTTAAAAGATTTGTTACTAGCAGGAAATATTGATGATGCTTTATTATTGGTTGAGGAACTAACAGAAATGAGCAAAGATGATAAGCTCAATAAGATTTTTAGTTTCAGTATTATCATCTTATTACATCTCATTAAACAACAAGCAGAAAAACGTAGTACAAGATCCTGGGAAGTCTCTATTGCTAATGCTGTTAGACAAATTCAACGCACAAATAAACGGCGTAAAGCTGGAGGAAATTATCTGAAACCAGCAGAGTTAAGAGAGACTTTAGAGGATGCTTATAGTTCAGCATTGAGGCAAGCATCATTAGAAGCTGTTGAAGGTAAATATGAGGCAGAGGAACTTGCAGAAATGGTAGATAAAACAGCAATTATTGATGAAGCAATGGGATTGATTTTAGGATAAAAACATTTAATCTTTAGAAGGATTTTTATAACGCTAAGTGAAAACTTTGTTGAACAAAATTAGTAGTGACACCTAAAGTATCCTGTCCTCGCGCCCATAACTGATACTCTCCAGCCATAACATCGTTTAGGTTCAAATCATAATTAAAGGTTCCTAGATGACGTTCTTGTTCTTCAAAAATAGTAATGTCTGGTATGTCTATCCAAACATGATTCGGTTGTCTCAACCACGTTTCTACTTTGAGCAAATCATCAAATCCGTCTCTATCTATCAAACTTCCTTTAATGTTAATGAGATCATCAGTTTCATAATTATCTAAATCTAAGGAAAATTCGAGGTCAGTGGGGGCTTGATTATGGATCTTAAAGCTTGTCAAAAAACCTGAATTCTGAAGTCCTTGGTCATCAAAGACTTGTCCCCAAATATGATAATTACCAGTCCCATAACCTTCTAAATCGAGTTCTTGACTAAAGTGGCCATTACTATCAAAATCACTAACAGTATCTAAGCTAGTCCAACTGCCATGAGGATGTAGTAAGTAGAGATTGACATGGGATAAATCTTCTATCCCATCGGGATCATTAGCGATTCCTGATAAGGTTAAGGTTTCTGAGGGATGATAGCTGTCTGACTTTAATTCCAAACTCAGACTATCGGGGGCTTGATTCTTGATGCTAAAGCTACTAGAAAACCATTCACTATTTAATCCTTGCTGATCGGTTGCTTGCATCCAAAAAACATAAGTCCCATCAGCATATCCTTCTAAATCAACTGCTTGATTAAAGTTGCCTTCATCGTCAAAATCCGTAATTTTCTCAAGTGCTACCACAGCTTGATTCGGATATTGCAAGTAAACGTCAAGATAGGATAAATCTTCGCCTCCGTTGGGATCAATACCCTTTCCTTGCAGGATTAAATCATCTTGGGGATGATAAATTTTATCGGGTTGATCAAAGGTTACCGTAAGGCCAGTGGGGGCTTGATTGATGATAGAAATGGGGACATAATTATTCTCGAAATTTGCACTGGGTATTTCTTGATCACCAACAAAGACAAAAGAACCATCCTCCAGGGTGAGATCCTCAGTCACGTTTTCAATAATGCTAATCAGTTCTCGACGGGCGGTTACACCGGGATCGTACATCAACGCCGCGTTAATCACCCCGTCTAAGACAGTGTAAAAATCCAGATAATAAAATTCCCTTGGTCCGTGTAATTGAATGATATCTTGATCGGCATTAAAGTCAGCAATCAGCGCAAAATCAGATTCTCCCAGGGAAACCGGGTCACCATCGTCATAATAGACCCCTATTTCATCCCCTAAGATAAAGCGATCGCTACCGGAACCCCCTATCAAGAAATCGGTTTCATCGATTTGCTGGGAATCTGCTGTGGTTCCTACTAAAACGTCGTCACCCTCATCACCATTCAAGGTGTCATCTCCCTCCCCTCCTATGAGGGTGTCATCTCCTAAACCGCCATTGATCCGATCATTTTCTTGTTCTCCCTGGAGGTTATCATTACCTTCCCCTCCCGCAATGGTGTCCTCTCCTCCTCCACCGGTAATAACATCATCATCCTCTCCCCCGTCCAGACTGTCATTCCCTTCTCCTCCCGCAATGGTATCCTCTCCGATGCCGCCTAAAACATAATCATCGTCTGCACCGCCACTGAGGTTATCATTGCCACCATGTCCAACAATCTTATCTTGACCACCGTCTCCCGTAATCACGTCGTCATCGTCTAACCCTTCAAGACTATCGTTTCCTTCCCCTCCCGTAATGGTATCCTCTCCGGTTCCCCCTGAGAGAGTATCATTCCCTAAACCCCCACTGAGGTTATCATTGCCATCGTCACCGGTGATGAGATCGTTACCATCGTCTCCAGTGATAACATCATCATCTTCTCCCCCTGAGATGCGATCGTCGTCTGCACCGCCACTGAGATTATCATTACCACTTCCACCCATAATCACATCGTTACCACCGTCTCCAGTAATAACGTCATCGTCTTCTCCCCCGTCCAGACTATCATTCCCTTCTCCTCCCGTAACGGTGTCGTCTCCCTCTCCTCCGGTAATGGTATCAAGGCCGGTTCCCCCTGTAATATGATCATTATCTGAACCGCCACTGAGATTATCGTTACCGCTTCCACCCACAATCACATCATCACCACCGTCTCCAGTGATAACGTCATCATCGTCTTCCCCTTCGAGACTATCATTCCCTTCTCCTCCCGCAATGGTATCCTCTCCGAATCCCCCTACGATATAATCATCATCTGCACCGCCACTGAGATTATCATTACCGCTTCCTCCCCCAATCACATCGTTACCACCGTCTCCCGTGATAACATCATCGTCTTCTTCCCCTTCGAGACTATCATTCCCTTCTCCGCCTACAATGGTGTCCTCTCCGGTTCCCCCTGTAATAACGTCATTATCATCTTCTCCTTCCAGACTGTCGTTTCCTTCTCCTCCCGCAATGGTATCGTCTCCTTCACCCCCAAAAATAGTATCATCGTCTCCTAACCCGGAGAGATGATCATTCCCTTCATAACCATAAATAATATCTCTATTTTCCGTCCCGATTAAAATATCATCATCACTGGTTCCTTCAATAACATTAGGGGGAATGGGAATAATCGGATCTGATATGATCCCTATCGTAGTCCCATTATTTCCCCCACTAAAAGAAGGATTGTACAAAATGGGGGGGTCAATGAAGTCTTGTCTTATCGTAACTCCGTCCCCGACACCTGGATCAGTAACGATCAATCCTCCGCTAAAATAGGTTCCAGGGGGTAACGGTTCCAAGGGTTGAAAAATCCGATTGTAGAGAACCTCATAATCATTTTCTCCATAGGTAAAAGATGAATCTGTTAACTTTAAATCTGCCGAAACATCTTCTAAAATACCAATTAAATCTCCTCTGGCCGCGATGCCTGGATCGTAGACAATATCGGCGGTAATGGTGCCATCGCTGGTTGTATAGAAGTCTAAAAGATAATTATCTGGGGTTCCATTGAGTTCAATGGTATCCTCACCAGGGGTAAAATCAACAATTAACCCATAGTCTTCCTCTCCGACAGAAGAGGTATCATCATCAACGTAATAAACGTTATTTTTATCCCCTAAAACAAAAGTATCTGCTCCGGCATCGCCCCTTAATATATCTCGCTCAGATGCACCAAACCCTGATGTGGGGTCAACACCAACAATGACATCGTCTCCGGTTCCCCCAGCAATGCGATCATTACCTTGATGACCAATGAGAAAGTCGTAACCCTCATTACCATTAATGGTGTCATCCCCTGTATTTCCAGAGATAGCATCATGACCACTCAATCCTGATATTTCATCGCTACCACCACGACCATCGATCGCATCATTTAAATAGGTTCCTGCAATATTATTATCCTCATCAGTGTCTATGATAATCACAGGATAGAGATTATGGGGTAAATAATAGGTCGTAACGGGCATAATGTTGTTTCCTCGATAGCAAAAACGTTGTTCTGCAATAGCAAAACAAATGTAAATTATGATTTAACTAATGGTTATGATTGATAGGGAACAACAAAAAGCCCAACTGATAAGCTTTTGATAGTTTGGATCTACAGGATAGCACAGGAATCCGAAACGGTGTCAAAAAAAGTTCTTTTAGATTGATCCTGCCATAGTTACCACTAAGTCGCTAGAATACCGTTGTGTAGGGTGGGCAAAGTTTTCTACTCCAAATAAAACTCTAATTCGACCACCTACAACCTTAATAATTTGTTTATGAACAGTCTTTAAAGCTATCAATTAGCTAAAATAGCAATTAGTCAACTCAGTAAAGATATAGAAAATGAATACCATTGATTTAGTGACACAAAAAATCCATTTATTACCCCCTGATAAACAAGAAGAGGTTTTAGATTTTATTGAGTTTTTAATGATAAAATATCAACCAGAAACCTCTCGAAAATCTGCTGAAGAATTAGCCATTGAACGCATGAAGGATCTTGATGATCCAGATAACCCTGATAAATGGGAAACTGTAGTCGATATCGGTGATGAAATTGATGTTGAATCTAGTTTGGAGAATTTAAGAAAACGTGGGTACAAAATCAAGGTATCAAGTGAAAGTCAATCATCTTGTTAGAGAAGAAGATTTACCTCAATTATCTGAAGGGTTAAGGAAAGATTTTGAGGATTTTTGTAATTCTATTTTTGTCGAAGATCCTTACAATTGTTTAGGGTTAGATAATCATACCCTTAAAGGATATTTAAGGGGATATCGTGCGTTAGAAATTGATGAAAATGGGGTCAGTTATCGTTTAGTTTATCGTATTTATGAAAAACCCGCACCTAAACGGGTGTTTATTTTAAGCTTTGCAGAACACGATCTTGCTTATAAAAAAGCTAAGGAGAGAAAGTAAGAAATAGAATTAATTGTAAGATAAACATTATTCACTTAAACTAATTAAATAGCCTTTAAAAACAGGATTCAAATATAATAAAGTGTTTTCATCTTTTGTTATTATTATTCGTCTGATTAAAGATTGGATGACTTTTAAACAATCCATAGAAGACAGAGAAGTTTTACCCATTATTTCTCTAACAGAAATCGGGTCATTGAAACTTGCTAACTCTGTTAACATTATTTTCTCTAACTCTGTCAAGCGTTGCAAGATATTTGATAAATTTTGTTTTACAGTTTCTTCAACAATAGAATTTTCTATCTTTAAAAATTCAGCAACATTACCTAAAAAGAATTCTTCAATAAAAATAGCAACTAACTCTAACCAAAGAGGATGACCTTGATAACATTCAATTAAACTTGTCCAACTATTTTTATCTAATAGGTTATGATAGCGTAAAATTTCTTTTGCATCCTCTCCTAACCCTTCTAAAATCAATGATTTAATTAATTTATTTTGCTGATTAGAAAAAGTAGTATCAATGGGTTGTTCTTGACTTAATAACAGTAAACAGCTTTGATGATTAATTTCAGCAATGGTTTTAAACAGAAGTTGATAATCTTGGTATCCTTCTTGATAAATACCTGCTAGTTGTTTACAGTCAAAAATATGTTCTAAATCATCTAAAATAATTAAACAGCGATTATCTTTTATAAATTTAACAAATAATTTTAATTTCTTTTCAAGACTTTGAGGTAATGTTAATTGAGCATCCATTGATTGTAAAATATCACTCAATAGTTCATCTAAACTCGAATAAAAATACAAACTTCTACGAATAATATAGTTAAAATTATCTTTTATTTTCTCAACCAGTTTTAAAGAAAGATTAGTTTTTCCTATGTCTTTTAAACCTAAAATAGTTACTAAACGACATTTCTCTTGGACTATCCAATTTTCTAGAGTATTTAATTCTGTATTTCTTCCATAAAATTTAGTAATTTCAGGAACATCCCCCAAGTCTAAATAAAGTTGATTTTGACTGCTTTTAGATGAAGTATTATCTTTATGATTAGGAGGGGAGAGATTATGATTACAGATATGAACATTATTCATAGCAATAAAATCTCCACCAAAAACATTATTTTCATTATTATATTGAGATTCTTTTAATATGGTTCTAATATTCTTTTTACCTACTTTTATTTCCAAAACTTCTGATAAAATTTTCCATAAATCTGAACCTGTATCAGTAATATGACCTAAAGTAAGATGAGTATTGTCTGCAATTTCACGATACTTTTTACCTTGTAAAGTCCCCAATAAAATAGTCTTTTTTAACTCATCTAAATGTTGACCTGTTTTACTAAAAATTAGTTCATCTAAAAAATCTATTACTATGTCTGGTGAATTCGTTGGAGACATGGGACAAGAGGATAATAGGACTTTATTAGAATTTTAACCGATATTTCCGACAATTCAGATAAAACTTGTTTTAAAAGTTCCGATATTTCCGACTAACTATAGTTAAATTCTCGCACTATCCTGGAAATTAAGTGACTTAAAGCGTTTATCTAACAAAGGTAAACAAATGTTAACGCTACAAAATATATATCTAGTTTATCTAATTTATGAA
This sequence comes from Crocosphaera sp., assembly GCA_030066295.1. Lineage (GTDB taxonomy): Bacteria > Cyanobacteriota > Cyanobacteriia > Cyanobacteriales > Microcystaceae > Crocosphaera. Next base: position 6,463 of record JASJBX010000003.1, on the reverse strand, counting down.
AGCAGAGGTTAAAAATGTTTAGAATTATCAAAGCATGTATCCTGTTGAGTCTAGCTTTATCTTTAGCGTCTTGTTCTACTGATTTCATGGAGAAACGACAAGCAGCAGAAAAAGCTAAACAAATGCGTGATGCTTTGGAGGTTGCTTTAGAAGCTAATTTAAAGTACAGAGAAGTGAACGTTGCTTGCGGATGGTGGCATAGTGACTTAACATCTAAGGTGATTATGATTCCCCTGAATAAAGATGTTATTGATGCTACCGTAGCCTATAAAGCAGTCTTAGAAAATCTAACACAAGAACAAATCAATCAGCTTTTACAAAAGAGTTATCAGCACTTCTTGAAAGGGACAACGTCTACTTTCGTTATGATGATAATCAATAATGATAAACTGGAATTTGGCAAAAACATAATTTATTTTTCTAATTTCAGAGAAAATGTGTTTTTACTCAGTGAAAGTCAAAAACCTCATAAACTAAGAAATTATGATACTAACTTGTCAACATCTTTAAATCCAGGTTTAAACATGGGATATGTATCGTTTGAAAACTTTCGTGGAACACAAGATGGTTTTACTGATACCTACACAGTTCATTTCAAAAGTTTCAATTTAACCTGTAGTAATGAACAAAGATATGAGCAGAGATTAGCTATTAACTTTGATGAGTCAGAAGTCGGTTTTGTTGATTTAATTGCTAAAGTTATGACCAAAAGAGATATTAGGAATAAGTGGGTAGCTGAACCTTATAAAAATGTTGGGCTAAAAGCTCATGATGTAGCAAATTTATTAGTCTTTATGATGAAAATTTTATAATTCATATTACTTTAGCTCATTTTCTTCTTTTGTCAGTGCTTGCATCAAAATTTCGGCTGCACCAAAACTATTATAAGGTGTGGGTAAATCATAAGTTTTGTGAGGTTCTAATGGAAAAATAGATGAGTTTTGCTCTTTTTCTCTTATTATTTCACAATTTAAGTCTAATTGTTTAGTTAATTGTTCTAATAACCATTTTTTATCCTCAAGGGAACATTCTCTTAATTTTTGTTCAATTTCAATAATTTGAGGTGATAACATAACTATCGATTTTTCCCAAAAACTATTTCATCACAATTATAACAAAAACTTTTTAAGATTTGCTTAGAGCTAATCCAGCTAACCATCCTGTCGTCCAAGCACTTTGAAAATTAAATCCTCCTGTTATTCCATCAATATCTAAAACTTCTCCAGCTAAGTGTAAGTTAGGACAAATTTTGCTTTCCATTGTCGAAAAATTAACTTCTTTTAAATTGACTCCTCCACAGGTAACAAATTCATCTTTAAAAACTCCTTTACCGAGAATTTTGTACTCTCCTTTAGCTAATTCTTTAGCTAACTTAATGAGTTCATTTTTAGATATTTCAGACCACTTTTTTTGAGGAGAAATACCTACATAATTTAGTAATTTTTGCCAAAGTCTCTTGGGTAAAGGTAGAGGAGAAAAAGACGAAATATGTTGACGAGATTGGTTATATTCAGCCTTAATTTCTAACAATTGTTTCTGCACTTGTTCAGGATTATTGGGAAAAAGCCAATTAATTAACAGGGACATTTGATAATTATTTTCTGCTAATATTTTAGCCCCAAATGCTGATAGTTTAAGAACAGCAAAACCACTAATTCCCCAATGGGTAATGAGAAGAGAACCCGATTGTTGCACTGATTGCTTTTTTCCTTTTCCACATAACTTTAATCCAACGGAATTAACGGAAATACCCTCTAATCCTTGAAATCGATTATCCTTAATTTTAAAAGTAAATAAAGAAGGAAGCGGGGTAATGATTTCGTGACCTAAAGATTGGGCTAATTGATAACCGCTACGACTACTACCTGTTGCGAGTAAAACTCGATCACTTCTTAAGGTTTCTCCTTGTTTTAGTTTGATTTCAAAGTGATTATTTTTTGACTGTAACCCTACGACTTCTGACTTTAGTTTAATATTAATTCGATTGGTTTCTGCTGCTTTGATTAAACAATTAACAATAGTTTCTGAATTATCAGTGACAGGAAAAACACGACCATCTTGTTCTGTTTTTAAACTAACCCCTTTCTTCTCAAACCAATTGATGATATCTTGAGGTTGAAAACGAGTAAATGCCCCTCGTAGTTCCCGACTGCCACGGGGATAGTAAGTGACCAATTGTGCGACATCAAAGCAGTGATGAGTCACATTACAACGCCCTCCTCCAGAAATGCGAACTTTCCCCAAAACCTTGCCACTTGCTTCAAGGATAGTTACACGGGTATGAGGATTATTTTCAGCACAAATAATTCCGGCAAAAAAACCGGCTGCCCCCCCTCCAATAATAATAATATCCATCAAATTTATTCGTCTACTTTTCTAATTTCGTTATCATAATTATCGATAATTCCTAACTAATTTCAGAGCAAGTTAAGTCTTTCCCACTTTCCCAAACCGTCGTTCTCGCTGTTGATAATTCAACAATGCTTCGTGAAGAATATGACGATCAAAATCAGGCCAAAGGGTTTGGGTAACATAAATTTCTGCATAGGCTAATTGCCATAAAAGAAAATTACTAAGGCGCATTTCTCCACTGGTACGAATCAATAAATCAGGGTCAGGAATACCTTTGGTATAAAGGAAATTTTCAAATAAACTGTCGTTGATATCATCTAACTTCAATAATCCCTGTTGCACCTGTTGTGCGATCGCCCGACAACTTTGGACAATTTCCTGACGGCCACCATAATTCGTGGCCACAGTAAATTGAACCCCTGTATTCTTTTCCGTATCTTCCATAGAGCGAGCAATTTCTGACTGTAGAGAAGGGGGTAAAACATCTAAATCACCCACAAAGCGAATTCTGACGTTTTCAGCCATCATTTCTTGTAGTTCGCGCCGTAGCACTCGCTCAAACAAAGTCATCAAAAACTCCACTTCTTCGAGGGGTCGTCCCCAATTTTCTGTGGAAAAAGCATAGGCTGTCAAAGCGGGAATGCCCCAATCTCGACAACAACGGAGTAAATCTTTGAGGGTATCCACCCCTCGCTGATGGCCCATAATCCGAGGCAGGCCACGGCGTTTTGCCCAACGGCCATTACCGTCCATAATGACGGCTATATGTTGGGGGAGACGGTTGAGATCGAGATCGGTTGGTAAATCCTTTAACACAATAGGCTGCTTAACAGTCATTTCTTCTCTTCTAATGAGTTCGATGACAAGACACGAAAGGTTGTTTGTAAGAAGCGTCTTCCCCTTGGGCCGATAATTCGACTGAGAAGACCCCACCCAGGAGCTACCGACTCTCCCTTAACCAGTAAGGCAAATTTATTGTCGAGTAGCTCTTTTAGTTTACTGCTAGTTAGGGGACGATCCAAGACTCCTTTTTCCGCGAGAGAAATGGAACCGGTTTCTTCGGAGACAATAATACATAAGCATTGATCCACAATTTCTGTAATGCCCATGGCCGCCCGATGTCGCGTTCCCAACTGACGGGAGAAGGTTTTATCGGAGAGGGGTAAAATCACGCCGGCGGAGATAATGCGGGACCCTCGAATAAAAACCGCCCCGTCGTGAAGAAGGGTTTTTGGCTGAAAGATGGTTTGTAGAAGGGCTTTAGAAATTTCTCCATCGATGGGGACTCCTTGGTCTACAAAGACTCTCATATCAATGGACCCAGTTGTTTCAATGACAATCAAAGCCCCTGTGCGGTTTTGGGAGAGTTCTCTGACCGCTTCTACCAGTTCATCCACCACGTTATTTTGTTTGATGGTAGTGGGTTTTCGTTTGAAGAATTCGAGGATTCTCCCTTGTCCCAATAATTCGAGAAATCGTCGAAACTCTCCTTGGAAAATAACGGCCATAGCAACGGCCGCCCCCAAGACTAATTTTTCCAGGACAAACTGTAGCAGTGTCAGTTGGAGCTTTTCACTGATCACGGCTGCTAACATAAGCATGATCAGCCCCCGAACCATGTACAGGGTCCGGCGTTCCCCAATGGCCAGAAGCATCAAATAGGTTAACAGCAGCACTAAACCGATATCAACGCTGTTGTTAATTAGCTCTGGAATCAGGTCTGGCGGTGTCCAGTGTTGCTCAGGAGGCTGACTTGACAGGAAGTAGGAGGACAAGATGGATGCTCAATGAGAACAAAAAGGGATAACAATTCACAAGTCAAAAGTTAGAAGTCAAAAGTCACTCATTATGACCTCTTCCTACTTTTTTTTTTCATAAATGAAGAGGCTTTAAACCTGACTGACGAGGGACCCCGGCGAGGTTCTCTCGCCTTGGGAACCCGCGAGTCGGGCTAAATTTTTACTTTTGCCTTTTGCCTTTTGCCTTTTTACTTTGCCCGAAAGGGCTCGGTAGGGGGTTAGGAGAGAAGGCTTTCGGGAAAACAATCTTGTCGAATGAGATCGTCGTAGGTTTCCCGTCGTAGGATTAGGTTCGCTTCTCCATTATGGACTAAAACCGCCGCCGGACGAGGCAAGCGATTATAGTTGGAAGCCATACTATAGTTATAGGCTCCTGTCCCCATGACTACTAGAATATCGCCTGGCTGGGTTTGAGGCAACTGAGCATCTTTAATTAAAATGTCTCCCGATTCGCAGTGTTTTCCAGCAACGGTTACGGTTTCGCTGCTTTCGGCTGACATTTTGTTGGCGAGAACGATTCGATAGGCGGATTGGTAGGTAATGGGACGGGGATTGTCGGACATTCCCCCATCAACGGCAATGTAGGTACGCAGTTCGGGGATTTCTTTGCGAGATCCCACGGTATAGGCGCTCACACAAGCTGAACCAATGAGCGATCGCCCAGGTTCAGCGATTAACTTAGGTAGGGGGATATCAAACCGTTGACAAGCTTTCATAACGGCTTCGCTGGCTGCTTTGACCCATTCTTCGATACTGGGGGGATCGTCGTCTTCTGTGTAGCAAATTCCTAGTCCTCCACCGATGTTTAATTCGGTTAGGTTCAGTCCTTTTTCTTGACCAATTTTCAGCCATTCTACCAGCACCACAGCTAGGTCTTGGTGGGGTTGTCTCTCGAAGATTTGGGACCCGATATGGGCGTGTAGTCCCTTACAGTTGAGGGATGGTTGTTCGGTCAGATAGGTGAAGACAGCCTCAAGTTGATTGGGATCAAAGCCAAATTTACTGTCTAAATGACCAGTGCGAATGTATTCGTGGGTATGACATTCAATGCCAGGAGTCAGTCTAATCAGGATGGGAATGGGCTGGTTAGGGCGAGAATGGGCGAGTTGGGTTAGGGTTTCGAGTTCTAACCAATTATCGACGATAATAGTACATCCAATTTCTATGGCTTCTTGGAGTTCCGTTTCTGATTTATTATTGCCATGGAAGTAAATTTTTTGAGCAATTTCTTGAGAGGAACAGCCTAATTGTGTTAGGGCTTTTTGAGTAGTATATAGTTCTCCCCCCGATACCACATCAAAGCCTAACTGTTCGCTGGCGATGATTCCCACTACGGCTAAGGAACTCCAAGCTTTTGAAGCGTAGATGACTTGGGACTCTCCTTGATAGTAGGATTTAAAATAATCCCGATACTGACGGCAAGCAGTTGTGAGGGTGGCTTTATCGAGGATATAGAGAGGGGAACCAAATTGTTCAACCAGAGTCTTGAGATCACAGCCACCAATTTCTAAGTGGTCTTGATGATTAATTTTAGCGGTTAGGGGCAATAAACACTGATTAGGGGAGAGTTCAGTTGTCTGTGTGACGTTTTTTTGTAGGTAATCTTGTCCCGTGTGAGGCGTTTTAGTGGGTGTCGCTATCATAGTTTGCTGGTTGAGTGATATAACTTTGTTGAGCGGTTGGAAACCTTAGACGCGTTAAGGAAACTGAAATTGTTTCCAGAGCAAAGTTTTAGCCCTAATACTCATATTAGGGTCACAGCTTATTCTCTGCTCATATTAATACTATCCTATCCCACAGGTTTCATCTTAATCGGCCCATCAACGATTCATTTGTCCAGATTGATAAATTTTCCCAAGAGGATGTGGTGAAATGAAACATTTACTTGATTATTTATCTTCTTCCCGAAAGAAGACCATAGGCTATGCTGACGGGATGAATTTCGGGGCAACCGTTTAATTTTACAATTAGGGGTGCTGTTTTGTAAATTCATGCTATGATTGATGTACAAACCCAAGCATCTCTGTCGCAATGCTTAATCTAACGTACAACTACAAGCTGCAGCCAACACAAAAACAGATAGAAATAATCGAACACAATTTAGATGTATGTAAGTCTGTTTGGAACTATGCTCTCTATGTTAGAAAGCTATGGTTCAACTCCCGTAGTTGCGAGATTAACAAGTGTTCACTTCATTCTGAATACATTGTTGAACCTTTTGAATATCCTAATTACCATTTTCAATCTGCTGAATTAACTAAGGCTAAAAAAACTAATCCTTTCCTTAAATCAGGTAATGCTCAAGCTATGCA
>JASJBX010000226.1 GCA_030066295.1 Crocosphaera sp. | reverse complement strand
GTGAGACATGATTTCGTTGGAAACCACACCTTCAGGAAGGTGTCCTTTCCAGCGAACGATCGCAGGAACGCGGAAACCTCCTTCCCAGTTGGTATTCTTTTCACCATGAAAAGGTGTTGAGCCACCATCTGGCCAGGTAAATACTTCTGCACCGTTATCCGTACTGTAGACGATAATGGTGTCTTTATCTAAACCTTGGTCTTTGACAAATTGGAGAAGTTCTCCCACTTGACTATCATGTTCGACCATGCCATCCCCTTCAATTCCTTGCCCAGTGACTCCCTGAGACTCTTCTTTGAGATGGGTAAAGACGTGCATCCGAGTGGTGTTAAACCAAACAAAAAATGGCTCTTTTGTGTCTTTTGCGTCTGCAATGAAATCTTTTGTCTTCTCTAAGACCTCTCCATCGATAGTTTCCATGCGCTTGATGGTCAGAGGTCCCGTATCACAGACGACTTGATTACCAGTGTCTCCCACAGGGGCAGCAAGGGTTTCCCCTTTGGCTGGGTCGCAGGTATATTGGCTGTTGTCAGCAAAGGTATGGAGTACCCCTCTGGGTCGGAATCGATCGAAGAGGGGAGATTCTCCTTCGGGTAAATAGTCTTCGTTTTCTGGTTCCTCTTCCGCGTTTAAGTGGTAGAGGTTGCCAAAAAATTCGTCAAATCCGTGGGCGGTGGGTAGATATTCGTCTAAATCACCAAGGTGGTTTTTCCCGAATTGACCGGTACGATACCCCAGGGGTTTGAGTAAGTCTGCGAGGGTGGGGTCTTCTTTCTGTAAACCCACATCCACACCCGGTAATCCTACTTTGGTCATTCCAGTACGGATGGAAGCTTGACCGGTGATAAAGGCAGCACGACCAGCAGTACAGCTATTTTCACCGTAGAAGTCGGTGAACATGATACCTTCTTTGGCTAGGCTGTCGATATTGGGGGTGCGATAGCCCATTATACCGTTGTTATAGGCACTAATATTAAACCAGCCAATGTCATCCCCCATAATCACTAAGATGTTGGGTTTTTTAGGACCAGCAAAAGCAAGGTCAGTGGGTAGCCAGGGCAGTATTCCTGACAGCACAAACAACAGGGACAGAAGCAGACAAATCCCTGTCTTCATGACTTTATTCATGAAAGGCTCCTCAAGATTTGGTTAAATTTTTGAAAAAATGTGAAAAATATCGATATTTGTGACAAAAGTTAGAACAAACATCTAAAGATCAGCATTTATCTGAACTCACCTAAAAGTTATCACAGTCTAAACTGAATGAATGTACGAAAATTCCTACTTTGTTTTTGCTTAAAAAAGGTAATAATCCAGTTTTTTGGGTCAATAATATCCATATACTCTGGTTTTTATTTAATTTATCGAGTTTTCGCCCCTTGAGCTTGGTAGAACAATGTACATTTTTGACTTATCCTTAATTTTGCCTGGCAAACCATAGAAAACATTTGATAATTTATGGCAGTTTTTGACGATTTTGAGGCTTATATGGAGTTTGTTAAGTCTTTTAATATTAAATGTTCCCTGAAACTAACACCCGGTGCATTTCAAGGACGCATAAACTCCCTTCACCTTCGGGAAATGAATATCATCAGCACAGTACAAAATCAAACCCTATATGTACAGGGTCCGAAATTTAAAAATTGTTTACATTTTTGTATGGTATTTTCCCCTAAGAGATCACCAATGTTGAGTCATGGAACTCGACTTAAAAAATGGGATTTATTCGGATTTGATACTTGTCGAGACGCTAATCTGATTATGGGTCAAGGAACTCAAGTCATTTCTATAGCTATTAATCGTCAATTCTTTGATACTGTCGCTGAAACAATGGGCTATGAACCCTTTAATGATGAAATTTTAAAGCCCAATATTGCCAGATTTCATCCTTATCAAATTGCTGAACTGAGAAACTATTATCAACAAATTAATCAAATTTTATTGCAGCAACAGACTCCCTTGAGAGAACCACAAAAAAATCTAATTTTTGAGAATTTTCTCCCTTTACTAATTGATACGTTTGGGGAAATTATTAGAGAAGGTAATACTAAAAATAATCACATAAAATCTTACCGTCGCTATGCTATTGTAAAAAAGGCAGAAGACTTTGCTTACTCCCATCTTCATGAACCCATTACTCTTCAACAATTATGTGAAACATTAGGAACGAGTAGCACAGCTTTATCTGCGGGGTTTAAAGAGGTTTTTGGTGTTAGTCCCATGAACTATCTTAAAATCCAAAGACTTCATGGTGTTCATCGTAGTTTGAAAAACACAGATCCTAGCTCAACAACGGTTATGAGTGTAGCTCATCAATGGGGATTTTGGAGTCTTAATCATTTTAGTAGAGATTATCAGAAACTCTTTGGTGAATTGCCATCCCAAACATTAAGAAATTGAACGGAAATTTCTTCTAAACCCATCTACAATCTTTGATTTAGATGGGTTTAGAAAAAAGCACAACTTGTGTTACCATGCCGGGGAAGTCATATTGGCTAGGTACGGTAAAGAATTTGATTCCGAGACACGACCTTTTGCCTATAACTGACATCTTGCACCAGTACAGGAAAACTCAGCAACAAAAGACAGAAAATAAATTATTAAGTAGTTACCATCAAAATAAACCCTGTTCCCTGTTCCCTGTTCCCTGTTCCCTGTTCCCCGTTCCCTCTCTAAACTAGCTAGTTTTATCGAAGGTGCAAGATATGAGTATAAGTAATCATCTACTTTGATTATTGTTTAGAACTGCTAGTTCGTTGAAAACAAGCTGTGGGGCTTCTCGTCAAGTAAGCTAAACATCATGTCGCGGGGAAACGTTGTCGGATTACCATTCCTTTCTAACCGTTGACGTAACTGTTGTAATTTGGCTTCCTGTTGTGGTAAATTATCCACCAATTGATAGGGTAAAATTCTTTGTTCTAAGGCAAAACTAGCCAAAGTACCAGCCGCAGCACCCACAGACCATTCAAACCCATGTACCCGATAGGCAGCAGCAGCAATGTGACTGGTGGCAATACTTTTGCCCGATACAATCAAATTATCCACTTTTTGGGGAATCAACGCCCTTAAGGGTATTTGTGCCGGATGGGCCCCACCATGGGCGATACGAACCCCTGGACGTTCACGGTTTCCGCGCTTTTCTGGGGGCGATAAGGCCATACAAGGATGAAAATCGATCATATAGTCGGCCACTCCCACAGAGTCAGGATAAACCGTTGCATGAGTCCGTCGGGTAACCATATAAGACGGGCGATCATTCGGCGTAACAAACTTTGATTCTAGGTTAGCAATGGTAGACCAAACCAACTGATACATGGGACGGGGTAAGGAGGTCCGATAAAAATCATGCCAATAATCTTTAGTGGAAATATCGATCTCGTTGATACTAAACCCTTGGGGATGATCGTAAGAGGGTCTACCGATAATGCGTCTTCCTTCGCGAATATAAGGATATTTCGACAACCCGTGAGAGGTTCCCATGGGAGAATCTAACCCTTGCATGAAGCGATGGTTAGGACTGGGTCGTTTAATTCCATATCCTAAACGAGAGTCGGTGGTTCCGGCTACTAACCAATAGTAAAATCCCTCAGAAAGTTCTTCCCCTTTCCGCAGTGCGTCTGTCCGTAGTCCCCCTTTCCAACCCCCAGGTTCGAGTTGTCCTGTTTGTTCGAGTTGTCTACGACTATAAACCAAGTTATCTTGAGAAGTTCCGGGACGATAATCATTCCCCCATACCCAGTTCTGCATGGAAATATCACCGGGGGTGGGTTCATGCACCTTCATGGGACCGACTCTCACCAATTTTCCTTTTTCGTTACTCCAAATACGTCGATAGGTAAAGACTAGGTCAAAATAGGCCATTCTACGATCAGTATCATAACCGTAGTAGGGTTCGTACTGTTCATAAAAGGAGGGTTTGGTTTGGGGTTGAGGGGTCGCGGTTCGTTGCATGGCAAAGGGATAGGTAAACCCTTGCACACAGTAGGGATCGCCTTTTTCCGTGGGAGAAGAGGGGTTAAGATGGTCACGAGGGTCTAGTCCTAAACGGTAGGGAACGTCGGCTAAAGCGATGATTTCCCCCGTTTCTGTGGCTTCTATGACGAACCAATCACTGGGACTTCCTGTTTTAGATTTGGCCTCGAAGCGAATAATTTTCTTGTTAAACCGTTGCGAGTTTTCGTAACTATAAGCGTCTTCAATGGTTTTAGAAAGGGGTTCTTTATTGAGGTGAGGGGTTCCCGGTTTAGGACTGTGTTGAATAGCGATCGCACTGTTAATTAATTTACCATCTTTGCTTAATTCGATTTCTTTAATTACGGTTGAAGGAAACCATTTTAAAGTACCCCTTCCCCGTTGTGCGGCTTCGTTTAATTGTTGAGATAATAACTGATGACCGTGATAGGGAAGAAAACAACTTTCACTGACCCAACATTCTCCAGGGTTTTGTCGATTGTAGAGACGGGCAATATTCTGTCTTAAGGTGTTGTATCCTCTGGGGAAATGTTGTTGCGATCGCTGTTGTTTTCCTTCATCTAAGGCCGAAGTTCCCTGTGAGGATATTTGTCCCCCAACCCAATCGGTAATTTCTGTTAAACAAACGGTTTTTCCTGTTAATAAACCTTCGTAAGCTGCGGCAGAACCGGCTAACCCTGCTCCCACAATTAACATATCACAATTGACGGTTTCTTCGGCTTCACGGGAATTAGCAGCTAAAGGCAAGGCGGTTTCTAAGCCAATAATTCCTAAAGATAAGCCCATAAACATAAATTTTAATGGCTTTATTTTATTCGTCACTTTCCTGAACAACAATAGATAATTGTTGTCTTTTCTTTCTGCTTTTTTCATGATTGTTATTGAGTGTGTAAGTAGAGCAAGGCGAAAGATTAACTATTATGAAGATAGATAGCCAATCATTTATTTTTGTTGTCTTTTGTTCTTTAAGTCTAGGAAGAGTTTGACTAAATACTGCAATCTTTTAAGTCTTTTTTCATATTTTTAAGTAATTGTCTTACAAATCAACAATTATCTTTACGAAATCAATGGTTTCTATAAATTTTTATTGATTTTATTATTATTTAATGGATTAATTTTAGTTTTTTTGTATAATCATTTTAATGGGTTCATAGATAAACGTTTAAATAAATGTTATAAAATAAATAAAAATAATCTATTGCAAACTATGTAAAATTATGAAATTTACAGAAATTAGATGGATAGGCATAAAAGATTAAAATCGTCTGTGATCTTGATCGCACCATGTTAGTGACTTTTATCATTGACAATAATGACTTTTATCATTGACAATAATAATGTTCAGTGATCATACTAATTTACGTATCAAGATTATTTTGATAATAATGGAATGTAAAGTAGTTACCTACCGGTGAAGAATATGAAAGAGATAAGTACAAGTACAAAAAAGTATCTAAAAAAACATTTAGTTAGAATAAAAAATGCTATTATTGAAGTTGCAACAATAAAAAGACAAAAAGTATCAACCACAGAGTATTTAATAAATCACAAAATCGACCCACTAAAAGCTATTGAAATTCAAGACAAAAAGCAGGATCTATTGACGAAAAAGCTACATAATCTAATCCGCATCTTATCAACACTGTTGCTTATGGTTTCTATTTCACCTTTGTCCAATAATATGGATCTTCAAGAAACCACTCAATATGTTCTTGCAATTGGGTTATTAACTGATGTATCTGGTATTCAAATTATTAAAAAATCTTGACAGATGAAACTGTCCAACAGTAGGTTTGGTCTTATACTAATCAATCCTACCATACCTAATATGACCAATAATACAGAGTCATCTAAACATCTAAACCTGAGCATTTCACCAGAACTTTATGAACTTCTGGAAACCTTAGCTAAAAGCAACGATCCAAAAGATATCGCTAACGTCATTATAAATGGAATCGCACTCTTTGGTATTGCTGAAGACGCTAAACAAGAAGGATACAAAATCGGAGTGATTGACGGAGATACAGTCATCAAAGAGATTGAGATTGATTTAAGCTAGTTTAGTTAACTGGTTCGTTAAAAATAAACCAAATCTAAACAACTGAGGGTTAATGCAACTCTAGGGAGGTTTTTGCGTCTCAAGAAGATAACTGAGATCCATGAAATATACATCAACTAAAATTATGCCGCGTCGAACCTCTCGTATTGCTTCCCCTCAACCCAAAAAAACTGCACGTCGTCGGGTCAATCATAATGAGAAACCAGTCAATATCGTTTCACAAAGAGAAAAAAATAGTAAAATAGCACTATCCAGAAATCAAAATACTACTCAGTCGAGAAAACCTAGTCCTAACCCTTCCAAACGTTCGCCTAATTTATTAGTTCGACTGTTCTTGTACGTTTTACGGATTGCTATTATGGGTG
>JASJBX010000225.1 GCA_030066295.1 Crocosphaera sp. | reverse complement strand
CCCGACTATAAACCGCCGTAGTGGGAAAATTGTTAAAACTCAAACTAATAGTACCACGAAGGAAGTTCTGGCAGTCCTTAAGGGGATACCAGAAGCCTACACTGTACCGTCAGGTCAGTGTAGGTAGTTCACGTTTGTTGCAATATCTTAATAATCTTATACGCGGATCGTCGTATTTACATAAAAGGAATTTCTTGTAAAAATTTAAATCAAGAGCAGTGTTAGAAAGTAAAAGAATTTACATTTTAACAGAAAGTGTTCTTACTGAGAGAATGTTTATGAGTGGAGTTTCGGAAGTAAATGATTCTCTCTGGAAATGAATTAAGGAGTAAAATCATGACAACGTTACAAATTGTTGAAGAAATTAGCAAGCTTTCTGACGAGGAAATGCAGGAAATGTTGCAAGCATTAAAAGACAGTCAAGTCTCCCATCAAAATGGTTCTCCAGAAGTTGAAGTGCCTTATGAAGTTGTTCTCAGTAGTGAACTGGAGGGAACGGAAGAAAAGAATCAAATTATTATGTTAGATCAAAAAATAGGGAGAAGAATTAGGGTAGGAGAAGAAGGAAATCAGGATCAGATAGCTGCTTTAGAAGGTGTTTCCGGAGCTACCTTAGAAACACCGAGCGGTCGGACAATCATCTCTGGTCCTACCTTAAGTGGAGGGGAACTAGCCAGGGCTATTAACAGAGATTTTGGTCGTCTTTCCAAGGGTGGGGCTATCTTCTTGTCAGATGGTTTTTATTTCTTGTACCGAGATTCTGACATCCGAAAAGTCTTAAGTGAAGATCTAACCGATCTCCAAATGTGGATTAATACCTATTTTGATTGTGATGACTTCGCTGAAGTGGTTACTGGTGCTGTCAATCGTCAATTGAAGGGAGTTCCATTTGGGACATTATGGTTCAAGGGTCCTGGTATCTATCATGCGGTCAACTGTTTCTACAGTAAAGAACAACGTAAAATGAAGGTTGTAGAACCTCAAACTGATGCGATTTATGACTTTGATAAATCAAGATATTCCCCCATGTTAGTGTTAATCTAACCTGAGTTCGACGGAGGGAAAAAACACTTCTGTCTCTCCCGAAAGCGGAATTCTTTAATCAATTATTAAGAGAGGGATCTTGATTTCCCTCTTTTTTTTCCTAAAAATTTAACAGCCCTTCGGGGGAGTACTAGATAGCTAGACTGTTAACCTCCAGTAAAACCTCACCGGCAATTAACCGTTTCGCAGCATCCAGCAAAACCTCTTCGATGTAGGGCTTGACAAAATAACCTTTTGCCCCTCGTTCGGCTGCAATACGTTGCATTTTCTGTGCGCCACGGGACGTAATCATGGCGATGGGAATCTGGGAAAGTGCCTTATCTTCTTGCAGACGGGATAACAATTCCAACCCGGTCATTCTGGGCATTTCGATATCACAGAGGATTAACCCACAAGATAAACCCCCTCGTAATTTTTCCCAAGCTTCTTGACCATCTCTTGCTTGTTCTACCTGATAACCGGCCTTAGTAAAGCTCATGGATAACATTTCCCTAACCATTACCGAATCATCAATAATTAACACTAAGTTCTCATCCACAGAAGAAGGGGTTTCACTGGTTAAAGTTCCCTCTTGATCAAGCTTTCGGGAGGCTTTGACCATGGTTTGTTTGGTGCTACCCGGCAGTAAAATTTCTCCGTCTAACATCCGTTCGGCTGCGTCCAAGAGGGTTTGATCGGGACAAGGCTTGGTAAAATAACCCGTTGCTCCTAGTTTGGCTGCTACCTTGCGATGACGGTCGGCCCCACGGGAGGTTAATAAAGCCACCGGTAAAGAGGAAAGACTGGAGTCTTTTTGTAAATTGGAGAGGAATTCTAACCCATTCATGCGGGGCATTTCAATATCACAGAAGACCAGATCACAAGGCAACCCAGACCGTAGTTTTTCCCACGCTTCTTGACCATCGCGGGCCTGTTCCACTCGATAGCCTGACTTACTAAAGCTCAACGATAACAATTCTCGTACCATGATCGAATCATCGACAATCAATAGGGTCGGTTCAGCATTTTCTGTCGTCATGGTTTCAAAGACTTCGGCGTTCTTCTGCCATAGGCCATTACCGCTATCGGTGCGTAAGCGTCCTTCCGCAATAGCAATCAATTCCAGAACGTCCCCAATGGGCATGATCGTACCATCCCCTGATACTGTAGCCCCGGCAATACCAGCCGGTTTAGGAATAGGCCCTTCAATTTGTTTGATCACAATTTCTTGCTCGCCAATGACCTGATCCACTTGTACGGCGAGTAGGGTACCGGCCCCCCTCAAGATTACTAAAGACACTATATCTTCTTCGTATTTACCCCCATAAACACTACTACGCCCCAGTTGACGATTATAAGATAAAAGGTCTTTCAGGGGATAAACGGGCAGACGTTGACCATTCCAGACCACAGAGGTTTGCCCGGTTTCATCCTCCATTAAATCTCTGGGTAGATAGTCTTTCATGTCTTCTACCCCGTCCATAGGAAAGGCGATACGAGCGCGATCGCTAATACAACACAGGGCTTTACTAATACTGAGGGTTAGGGGTAAACGAATGGTAAAGGTGGTTCCTTTGCCGCGGGTCGAGTCAATGGTCACAGAACCGCGAATGTCCCGTAAACTGGTGCGAACCACATCTAAACCCACCCCGCGACCGGCAAAGTCATCCGCTTTGTCACGGGTACTAAACCCTGGATGGAAGAGAAAGTCATAGATTTCCGTTTCTGTGAGCAGACTGGCTTCTTCGGGGCTAATCAAACCCTTTTCGATGGCTTTGCGTTTCACCCGTTCTGCATCAATCCCTCCCCCATCGTCGGCAACGGTGATCACGGTTTGGTTTCCTTGGAGAAAGGCCCGTAACTGGATCTGCCCTTCGCTGGGTTTACCCTGTTTTTCTCTGGCTGCCGGTTCTTCAATCCCGTGGGTAATGGCATTATTGACCAAGTGGGTCATGGGATCATAGAGTTGTTCGAGAATCATCTTATCGATGAGAACGTCTCGCCCTTCCACTTGCAGTTTGGCTTGTTTTTGTAATTTTCTGGAAATTTCTCGGATGGCACGGGGCAAGCGATCGGCGGTGTTGGAAAAGGGAACCATGCGAGATTTGGTCATCCCCTCTTGTAGCTGAGTGGTCACTTGTCGCAGGTTACGGGCCACTTGTTCGGTTTCATCCACTAAAAATTGAATATCAGAGGCCGATTCCCTGACCCTGACAATGAATTCGATCATTTCTTGGGAGAGTAAATGGAAGCCGGTAAAACGGTCCATTTCGAGGGCATCGAGATCCTGCTCTTCCCCTGAGTTGTTCGGGTCAACCTGATTTTGCTTATGATTGCCGCCTAAAAGATTGGCCGCTCCGTTACGATTTTGATTACGACTGGCTAATAAGGCCCCTTCTAGAAGGGTTCGTTCGTATAAATCTTGCATCCGTCCCCCCACGTCACTGAGGTTATGGACTTGGTTGAGGAGATTATCTAAAAATTGTCTCAGTCTTTCTTGATCTTGTTCTAAACTATTACGTTTCACCACCAATTCCCCGATCAAGTTACTGAGGTTATCCAGTTGTTTGATGGGAACCCGCATGGTTTGTTCAAAGGCTTTGGTTTTGGTGCTGCGGGCTGTAGACGCTCCAGAAAAGCGTTTTCCTGGAGACTGGACAACGGTGGGGGAGCCTCCCATGGTGCGATCGGCTTGTTCGAGAAGGGCTTCCAAGTCTTTGAAATCGTCTTCTAGCTCCATCTCTAATTCTTGGGAAACGGGAGCTATCTGAGAGGGGAGAGGTGCAGATTGAGACGGGAAAGCCTTATCTTCCCTTTGGGCAGAAGCGGCGATCAAGGCGGTTAATTCGGCAACGGTGGCTTCGTCTAGAACGTCGTCAGTGGCCGGTTGGGCTAAAATTTCCTCTAAGGTTTCTACGGCAGGATACACGGCTGCAATAACAGTGGGGGGTTGCTGAGGAGAGGCCACTGTGCCTAATCGTTCTTGAAGATTCCCCATGTCATCTTCGTGGGCAAAGTCCTCAAACACAGAGGTTAGATCATTCAAAAAGTCTTCATCACTGTTTTCTAGAGGATGATCTGTGTCCCATTGTTCTGAGGCATCATTTAATAGGTTAACCAGTTCGTCTTCTTCTGAGATGTCACCCCCATGATGATTATTTTTCTCCCAACTTAAGTCATCGTTGAACAGTTCGCTAATTTCTTCATCTGATGGTAGAGAGGACAGACTGGGATCATCGATCGCAGACTTGGACTCGTCTTCGGAGGAATCAACAGATAAGTCTTGGTCAAATAAATTAACTAATTCGTCCAATTCCCCATCAGATTCTAGACCATCTGAGTCTTGGCCCAAGTCGTCTAGGAGTTGAGCAATATCTTCATCAAAGGATTCTTCGGTAAATTGTTCTGGGTTAGAATAACGACTGTTCATGTCTTAGGTCCTATCAGCTTGGGATGAGTGCCTCTTGGATTTAGGTTACCCAGTATGGTGCAAAAAATTATAATTACTCGGAATTTTGCTCAAGATTATTCTTCGATTCGATAGCCAAATTCTGCTAAACGTAGGTTAGACTGTCGCCATTGGGGTTCAACTTTTACGAAGAGTTCTAAGTAAACGTCTCCTGCAATTAATTTTTGAATTTGTTTTCTGGCCTCGCTACCAATGGCTTTGAGCATACTTCCTTTTTGTCCAATGATAATCCCTTTTTGGGAGTTTCTCTCGACGTTAATGGCTGCGAAGACTTTGGTGATTTTGGGGGTTTCTTCTACTTTTTCAATGGTCACAGCAACAGAATGGGGGATTTCTTGCCGAGTCATTTGTAATATTTGTTCTCGGATTAATTCCCCCATAATAAACCGTTCGGGTTGATCGGTAATTAAATCGGGGGGATAATAATAGGGGCCTGCCTCTAATCGTTCGATTAAACAGTTTTGTAGGGCATCTAAACCGTCTCCTGTAAGGGCAGAAAATTTAATCATTGGCCAGTTATACTCTTGAATTAAACTAGCATAACTTTCATCGATTTGTTGATAGGTTTCGGTTTGTTGGTCGCTTTTATTGAGTCCGACAATGACGGGTTGATTGACGGTTTTCAGTAAATCAATAATATAGCGATCGCCGCCTCCTGATGGCACGGAACTATCTACCACTAATAAAATAATATCCACAGAATTAATGGCTGTTTTGGCATTTTTAACGATAATTTTTCCTAAACTATGATGAGGTTTATGTATTCCTGGGGTATCAACGAAAATAATTTGAGCTTGTTCCCCGGTTAAAATGCCTCGCAGTCGATTACGGGTGGTTTGGGAAACGGGGGAAGTTATGGCTATTTTTTGGCCAATTAATTGATTCATTAATGTAGATTTTCCCACATTAGGACGACCAATAATTCCCACAAATCCAGACTTAAATCCTTCTGGTGCAATGGGAATGGTTGATAAATGACTTAATTCTATGTTGTCGCTCATTAGAACATATTTTTTGAAATTGATTATTTTTATTTTAGCAATAATTAAGTTAAAAACGGTTTAATTAAAGATTAGTTAATATTTGTTTTGTTTGTTCAATTTGTTCTTGACTAAATCCCGCTTGTTCTAAATGATTTAAAAATTCAATTTGACGATAACGACTATCTAAAGCTATGGCTTGCTGATAATTTTTTTTACTTAATTCTAGTTCATTTTTTTGTTGATAAACTAAGGCTAATGCTACCCAAGGGTGAGGGTTATGAGGTTCAAGTTGGGTTGCTTGTTTACCATGAATTTCTGCTTGTTCAGATTGTTGTAAACGATGATAAGCTAAACTCAAATTATAGTGAGCAATTTCGTTATCTGATTTTAAATTAATGGCTTTACTATGAGTTTCTACGGCTTTATCTAATTCATTATTAACTAAATAAACAATTCCCAAAGCATTCAATGCAGGAACATGATTATTATCTACTTCTAAAGCATTTTGTAAGTTTTCTTTTGCCTTATCTGCTTGCTTGTTTAAATGATAAGTCCATCCTAACACAACTAAACCAGAGAGATTTTGTGGATCAAAAGTAACCGATTCTTCTAAGGAATCAATGGCTTTTTGTATTTGTCCTTGTTGACGATAGTTTAACCCCATTTGTCTTAGATTAGCAGCTTTTTTCTTGTCCTCAGGTGACACAGGTTTAATAGGAGGAGTAGGAGAAGAAACCACCACAGGAGGAGACTCTACAGAAGGAGATGAACTATTGTTTTGACAACCAATACAAAGAGGGATAATAAGAGAAAATAGAATAAAATAATAAGCTTGATATTTAATCATAATTATTGCATTCCTAAAACAACACTAGCTAAAATAGCCGCCGCCGCCGTAACTAAAACACCTAATGATACATTTA
>JASJBX010000040.1 GCA_030066295.1 Crocosphaera sp. | reverse complement strand
GACGGCAATTCATCCCACGCTGATTTGTGGTCGTTTTTTGGGAAAATACAGCGTGGGGCTTCTTGCCGAAGAAGCTAAACTAAAAAAGGGCTGCATAAGGCCTTCGGTTTAACCCGTTGCTGAGGACAATCATCTTGAATAAAAGTGCTATTTTGTCAGTTTTATTAATTTTTATCCCTTTATCTCTCGCATCTCACTTCCTAGAATGGGGGGCTACCCTCACCTTTATCACTGCTGCCCTAGCCATTGTGCCATTAGCTGCTTTGATGGGCCAGGCCACAGAAGCGATCGCTGTGGTAGTCGGTCCAAATTTAGGCGGGTTATTAAATGCGACGTTTGGCAATGCCACGGAATTAATTTTGGCGTTCGTTGCCTTAAAAGAAGGGTTAATTGGTGTGGTGAAAGCGACCATTACTGGCTCAATTATCGGTAATTTATTATTAGTGGTGGGCTTTTCTATGCTATTAGGGGGTCTTCGCTACAAAGAACAGGAGTTTCAATCTGTGGCGGCCCGTCTTAATGCGTCTTCGATGAATTTAGCGGTGATTGCTATCCTCTTACCCACGGCAGTACAATATACCTCCAGTGGCATTGAAGAACAAACGTTACAACATCTATCGGTTGCTGTGGCGATTGTTTTAATTTTGGTCTACGGTTTAACCTTACTTTTCTCCATGAAAACCCATGCCTATTTGTATGATGTGGGGATGGCCGCCGAAGAAGAAACAGAGGCAGAACAAGGCCATAATGTCAATCTTACTAAATGGATCATTATTCTTTTATTAGTTACCCTTGGGGTTGCAGTTGAATCAGAATTATTGGTCAATTCTTTAGAGGAAGCCACTTCATCTTTGGGTTTAACGGCTTTATTTACTGGGGTTATTTTATTGCCGATCGTGGGTAATGCGGCAGAACACGCAACGGCTGTTACCGTTGCCATGAAAAATAAAATGGATTTGTCGATGTCAGTGGCGGTGGGATCAAGTTTACAAATTGCTTTATTTGTTGCCCCTGTTTTGGTCATTGCTGGCTGGTTTTTAGGACAACCGATGGATTTAGATTTTAATCCGTTTGAATTGGTGGCTGTGGCTGTGGCTGTGTTAATTACTAATTCTATTAGTTCTGATGGTCGTTCTAATTGGCTTGAGGGGACTTTATTGTTAGCAACTTATGCGGTTATTAGTTTGGCTTTTTATTTCCATCCTGTGGTTGATGGACTTTGATAATTAGGGATGGCTTGATTTTTGGACAACAATTATCCTGTGATTTTGATCGGATTAATGATGATCAATTACTATAAGTTTTGAGTGAGAAAAACCCAATGATGACACAGTTAAAAGCTTTCATTTTTGATGTGGACGGTACCTTAGCTGAAACCGAGAAAGATGGCCATAGGATGGCTTTTAATCGTGCTTTTGCTGAAGCAAATTTAGACTGGTATTGGACTGAAAGTCTCTACGGAGAGTTATTAGAAATTTCAGGGGGAAAAGAAAGAATTAGCTATTATTTACAACAATATAACCCTGAATTCAAGGAAAATTTAGAAACCTTAATCCCCCAACTTCATCAAGCCAAAACAACCCATTATCGTCAGCTATTATCATCAGGAGAAATTCAGTTGCGTCGAGGGGTCAAACGCTTGATTGAAGAAGCTTATCAGGAAGGAATAAGACTGGCGATCGCGACAACTAGCGCGTTACCCAATGCCCTAGCTTTGTTAGAAAAACACTTAAATCCCCATTGGTTTGAAGTGATTGCAGCCGGGGATATTGTTTCTAATAAAAAACCAGCCCCCGATATTTATCACTATGTCTTAGATAAAATGAATTTATTACCAGAAGAATGTTTGGTTTTTGAGGATTCTTTTCATGGTTTACAAGCTGCCTATCAAGCTAATCTGAAAACAGTTATTACGATACATGATTATACAAAAGAACAAGATTTCTCTCTGGCTAGTTTGGTCTTAAATCATCTGGGAGAACCGGATAAGATGTTCACAATTATTCGAGGAGAAGTTCAAAATAAACACTATTTTGATTTAGAATTAGCTAAACTTTTACTTTAAAGAAACCCATTAATTAAGGAGGAGCAATGAATTTCTATTCTGATGTAATTTTTCCTTGGGGAATTGAATGGATGATGTCGGGTTCCCCTTTTTCTGATTATAGAAAAGAGGTATTAAAAGATATTTCAGGAGAAGTTTTAGAAATTGGTTTTGGAACTGGACTTAATCTTGCTTATTATCCTGAAACAGTAACGAAATTAACTGTAATTGATCCTAATCAAGGAATGAATCGCTATGCTAAGAAACGGATTAAATCCAGTGTTATTCCCGTTGAAAATAAGGTTTTAGGTGGGGAAAACTTACCCATGAAAGATAATAGTTTTGATGCGGTAGTGAGTACCTGGACATTATGCAGCATTCCCCAGATTGAACAAGCGTTATCAGAAATTCATCGTGTCTTGAAACCAGGGGGAAGTTTCTATTTTATTGAACATGGGTTAAGTGATGAACCGAATATTCAACGATGGCAAAACAGATTAACTCCCCTGCAAAAAATTATTGCTGATGGTTGTCACTTAAATCGTCATATGAAACAATTAATTCAAACTCAGTTTAATCAAGTCCAAATCGAAGAATTTTATGCTTCAAATATCCCTAAAATTGCCGGCTATATGTATCAAGGTATTGCCATTAAAAAGATTTAGATAAAGGGTGTGATTCTAACGGATTTTTCCTTAAAATAGAGTCAGCATTAATTAACGTTATTTATGAATAATACCCTAAAAATAATTTTCGCTATCTTAAGCACGATTGGAACCCTAACCATCATTATTGTGCTTTGGGAATTGGCCTTGAAACCTCTTGTAATGACTGATAACAATCCTCCCATTCCTACCCCAAACCCCAGTGTATCTACTTCATCACAAACCCCTCCATCTTCCACTAAGTCAAATGTCACAGGGATGCCTCTAGAAAACCGATTTAGTAGTGGTGAACTTCGCTTATTAACTAACGAAATTAACCCAAGTGCTGACCAAGGGATAACATCATTTAAAGCAGGAAATTATCAACAAGCTTATCAAGAGTTTAGCCAAGCAGTTAAAACAAAACCTAACGATCCAGAAGTACAAATTTATCTAAATAATTCAGAAGCAAGAAAACAAGGAAAACCTTTCGTTTTAGCTGTGGTTGTTCCAGTGGATCAAAGACCTACCAATACAGCAGAAATGTTACGGGGAGTCGCACAAGCACAAACCCAATTTAATCAACAAGGTATCAATGGCAGAGGCTTAGAAATTGTTATTGTTAATGATAGTAATGACCCAAACTATGCTCAACAGGTTGCTCAGAAAATTGTTAACAAAACTGATATTTTAGGTGTAATTGGTCATAATTCTAGTAGTGCCAGTGCTAAAGGATTAGAAGTCTATGAAACAGCAGGAATAGCGATGATTTCTCCCACTAGCACCAGTACCAGTTTATCCGGTAATGTCTTTTTTAGAACAGTCCCGTCTGATGCCAAAGCTGGGCAAGTTTTAGCTAGGTATGCTGTCAGAAATAATATGAGTAAAGTGGCTGTCTTTTATACATCTACTAGCAATTATAGTGAAAGTCTCAAACAAGCATTTGTTAAAGGTTTTCAATTGTTAGGGACTACAAACGTTCTGGATATAAGCCTTCCTAATTTTAATCCCAAAAGTACAGTAGAAGCTTTACAAAATCAAGTAGATGGGTTTGTTTTATTTCCCAATACTGATAATAAGATCATCAACCTTTCTTTGCAAATTGCTGATGCTAATGCTAATCTATCCCAGCCGAAGAAATTATTAGGCGGTGACGCGTTATATAACCCTGCTACCTTAAAATTAAGTCAAGGAGGTGTAGATGGTTTAGTATTAGCTGTTCCTTGGTTTGCTAGGAATACTTATCCTTACACAAATTCAGCAGCAAAACGATGGGGAGGACGAGTCAGTTGGCGTACAGCAACCAGTTATGATGCTACCAAAGCATTCACCAAAGCATTATCTGAAAATGCCACAAGAAACACCGTATTAATCAATTTACAACAAACGAATTTATCCCCCTCAGAAACATCAGGAGAACCCTTACAATTCCTCAAAAGTGGCGATCGCAATACCGATCCTTTATTAGTTAGAGTCGTTCGTAAAAGTAGTGATCTGACTCAATACGATTTTGAAATTATTAACGATTAAGTAAATAAATCATGAAACTATCTATACTGAGTTATCCTCTTATTTTAACCCTATTAATAAGCTGTTCATCTGGTCTGATTAACACAACATCGGTCACAGCAGAATTGAATCAAATGTCTTCTTTAAGATTACCTGAAGTTGAACCCAAATACCGCAATCAATGGACAGATGAATTAGAAAGAAACTATCAAAAAAGAGCCTTAGAAATCATTAACTTTTATGCTGGTATCAAAAGTTACGGCAGTGCCTATGGAGAGAACGAAAAGCGGTCTTATCCGAGGGCAATGTTAGATTTTTTAGCAGGAAATGAAGAGAAAGCGATCGCTTTTCTACAACAAGAAGATCCCCAAGCTGAAAATCATCAACACACTAATGGCATTGATTACTATTATTGTTTCACCTTAAAAGGACAAATTCGTAAGTATTTTTTGTATGGAAAATTTCTTGATCCTGACTATAAACAAAGGATGTTTGAGGGAGCAAAAAAATGGACTAAAGAAGACCCTTTAACCCGTCCTCATCCTGTTTATGGGTTTGGGGATGGTAGCGGTCGAGACTGGGATATTAGTCGGCGAGGAAGATGGGTAGATGGACGTAATACAGATAATTTAAGGGCGATGCGAGAAACATCTATTTATTTAATGGCTGAAGAAACAGGTAACGAGAAAACACGCTTAATTTATAAAGAAAAAATCCAGCGATATGTTTGGGCTTTATATCATATTGGTATGGGAGAATGGGACTCAGAAGTTTATCATGGACATACGTTTGCCCCGTATCTCAATCTGTATGATTTTGCCAAAGATCCCGAAGTCAAATTATTAGCAAAAGCGGCTTTAGATTGGATGTCTATTGCTGCTGGGATTAAATATTATCGAGGGGGTTGGGGCGGCCCAGTCAAGCGAGATTATGGCGGTGGTAATGTGGCGATGGGGTCCTCGGCTGCACGAACGTTTTGGTTATATTTTGGGCAAACTCCTTTACCGAATCATCGTCCCGAAACGGATAGTTTATTCCTTATTACCAGTTCCTATCGTCCCCCTTTAGCTGCAGTCGCATTAGCCCACAAACAGTTTAAGAAACCTGTGGAAATTTTCAGCAGTAAACCTTTATATGAAAATTGGAAACCTGGAAATTCTGATGAACCGGGCTACTGGGAAACTCAGTTTTTTGGTCATAGTTATCAAATGGGAAGTTTGGCAGCCAAATTTGCTGATGGGGATGTTGCACCGTTCAAATTAATGGCTTATAATTCTCGGCGAGGGGTTGATTATTTTCTGGCTAATACGGGAAAAAATTTAGTGAGGCCAGGAAAAAAGTCAGGCGATCAAATCGGACAATATCGTAATCTTTTAATTTGGTTAAGACCCCCCTCTCAAGCTAATTTTAACTTCCAAATTCCTGAAAATGCCTTAGCCGAAATTGAAGATAATATTTGGTTCTTTAAACTAGAAAAAACTTGGTTAGCCGTACATCCTATCAATTTAAAACAGTATCAAGAAGTGAAGAATCATAAAGAGGAATATACACAAGAAAAATTTTTAACAGCAGAAAGAAAAGAAGATAATTTTTATGGATTTATTTTAGAGGTTGGAGAAGAAGAATATAATGGCAGTTATCAACAATTCAAAGACAATATTAAACAAAAGAGTCGGCTTGATTTAGAAAAGCTAACCAGAGGAGTTGTCAACTATCAAGGCAGTAATCAAGAAACTTTACAATTAATTTATAATCCTCTCAATCTTTTACCCATGATTATACGAAATGGAGACTTACACCAATGGTCAGAAAATTTTGCCCTTTATAATAGTCAAACCAGCGATAAATCTCCCATTTTTCTAGATTATAAACAAGGAAAATTACAGGTAAAAGCAGGAGGATATCGGTTTGAAAGTGAAGTGAGTAAGGAGAGAAAAGTGGTTACTTTTCCCTAACCTTAACTTCCTGTGTTAATTTTCCCGATCAAAGCCAAATATATCTTTGATGTTGGCGTTAAAATATTGATCTTTGGATGGGGTTTTTTCTAACTCATCGTAGACAGATTTTGGTACATCATGGTACTTATAAATTCCCCCATTAGAAAACTCCACTCTAAGGACTTTTGTCTCTTGATCGTAATCAAAAGACTTGATAGCAATACTCTGATTTTTGAGCAAAGGAAAGGCGATAACATCACGAATACTAGCAGAATCAGTTAATAGCATAATTAGGCGATCAATGCCAATTCCTAACCCACCTGTGGGGGGCATACCATATTCTAATGCTGTTAAGAAGTCTTCATCAACACTATGAGCTTCTAAGTCTCCGGCTGCTTTTTGTTCGGCTTGTTTTTCTAGTCTTTCTCTTTGATCAATAGGATCAGTTAATTCTGAAAAACTGTTGGCTAATTCTCTTCCCACAATATATAATTCAAAGCGTTCAACTAATCCTTTTTTATTACGATGAGGTTTGGCTAAAGGGGAAATTTCTACAGGAAAATCCAGGATGAATGTGGGTTGAATTAAGGTTTCTTCTACGGTTTGCTCAAATACTTCATTGAGTAATTTACCCAAGCTTTGACAGGTTTCGGGGACTTCTAAGCCGGCTTGTTTGACTGCATTTTTTGCTGTTTCAAAATCAGGGAAATTTTCAAAATCTAAGCCACTTTTTTCTTTAACAATATCGTGCATAGTTACCCGTCGCCAAGGGGTTGATAGGTCAATTTCTTCCCCTTGATACGTAATTTTTAAACTGTCTAAAACGTCTTGTGCTGCGGTGGTAATAATTGCTTCTGTTAACTCCATCATATCGTTATAATCAGCGTAAGCTTGATACACTTCGATGGAGGTAAACTCAGGATTATGTTTGGTTGAAACCCCTTCATTGCGGAAAATTCTTCCCATTTCAAATACCTTTTCAAACCCCCCCACAATTAACCTTTTCAGATGTAATTCTGTGGCAATTCTCAAGTACAAATCCATCTCTAAGGTGTTATGATAGGTGATGAAGGGACGGGCTTCTGCTCCCCCTGCTTCTGACTGTAACACGGGGGTTTCTATTTCGATAAAACCTTGGTTATCTAAATAACGTCTGATAGAAGCAGTAATTTGGGCCCGACGACGAAAGGTTTGTCTAACTTGCGGGTTAACTATTAAGTCTACATATCGTTGACGATAGCGTTTTTCTGTATCTGTTAAACCGTGCCATTTATCGGGTAACGGTAATATAGATTTAGTTAAGATGGTGTATTCTTTAACTTTGACAGACAGTTCACCTTTTTCTGTTCTTTTGATGCTTCCTTTTACCCCAATAATATCTCCTGTATCGGTTAATTTTTTGAGATGATTAAAGGCACTTTCAAGATGACTCATGTGTGCCTGAATTTCTTTTTTATCGAGATATAATTGAATGGTTCCAGTTTCGTCTTGTAGGTTGAAAAACGCCAATTTTCCGAAGACACGACGAGCAATAATTCTTCCTGCGATCGCAACATCTGTCTCCGCTTCTTCCCCATCTTTTAGACTGGCATATTTATCTTGCAATGTAGCAGCATCATGGGTAGATTTCCATTGATAAGCATAGGGAATTAAGCCTAATTGTTTCAACTGTTCTACTTTTTCGAGGCGTGTGGCACGAATTTCTTCTAAACTGGAGGCTGAATGGGGTTCCCGTTGCGGTTGATTGGAAGACATTGTTAAGATATTACAGAAAAAAGGAGGATTAAGTTATTTTATGGTCACATAAGGGTTAATCTTAATAACCTTAACTATTATAGCGTGTCGGTTTAGGAATAACCCTCAATTTTTTGACTATTTTTTATAATTTACTTTTAACAGTAGTATGGATAATCAATTCTTTCTTAATCATCTTAAACTTATTTTTTTATGTTTAACAACTAGCTATCATTGGCTATCCACATATTGGGGGATTTGTCAACAAGCTCCTCCAGGAAAATTGATTGATTTAGGTGGTTATAAAGTTCATTGTTATCAGAAAGGTTCGGGTAATGTTACAGTGGTTTTTGATCATAGTTTAGGGGGGATAGAAGGTTATTTTTTAATGGATGAAATTGCAAAAATAACGAAAGTTTTTATCTATGATCGACCGGGATATGGTTGGAGTGATTCTAGTCCGAGAAAGCGGTGTAGTCAAGAAATTGTTAATGAGTTGGATCGACTTTTACAAAAAGCAGAAGTTCATCCGCCCTATTTATTAGTGGGTGATTCTTTTGGTAGTTATAATATGAGGTTATATGCCCATCATTTTCCTGAGAAAGTTTGTGGAATCATCTTGACAGATGGACTCCATGAAAAAGCAATGTTAAAGTTACCTTTATTGGTAAAATTATTAAAACTTTTTTTCTTTTCAGGATTTATTATGTCGATTTTTGGAGCTACTTTAGGGTTAATTAGACTGTTAGGAAATTTGAAAATATTTGAATTAATTAAACCGCAATTAAAACAGTTTAATCAAGATAGTATCAAGACAGTTAAACAGTCTTTTTATCAACCTAAACATTGGTTAACCATGGCCAGAGAAATCTGGAATTTAGAAACCAGTGCCAGGCAGCTAAAAAAGGCCAATCACTTAGGGGATATTCCCCTCATCAGCATTAAATCCAAAACTTTTTTTAAACCTTCTATTTTTACCTTTTTCCTACCTTTAAAAGCGACGAATCAACTCCGAGATGTTATTCACGATGAGTTACTTAAACTTTCATCCAATTCTCGTCAAATTTTAGCTAATAAAAGCAGTCATTTTGTCTGGATAGACGAGCCAGAAATTATGATTATGGCCATTAATAGCTTTTATCAAAC
The DNA here is from genome assembly GCA_030066295.1 of Crocosphaera sp. Taxonomy (GTDB): domain Bacteria; phylum Cyanobacteriota; class Cyanobacteriia; order Cyanobacteriales; family Microcystaceae; genus Crocosphaera. The sequence goes on along the minus strand of JASJBX010000040.1, from coordinate 10,820 downwards.
CCAGTCATCATCCTGAATAGAACTTAGTCTTACTGAGAATGATAAGTAGCCACAAGGGTTTTAATAATCAAAATTAGAGGGATCAGAAGGGCGATCGCCTTCATAATTTTGATCGGGTTTTGAAGGTCGAGAGCCTCGTTTTCTAGGACTTTGAGAGGGGTCAATAGGTTGATAGTCCACATAGTCCGTCGGGTTTGGGGTTTCCTCTGGAGGAGAGGGATAACGTCTTGGCCCTGTGGTGGGGCGAGGACGACGTTGACGGGGGGAACGGGATGACGATTCTGGGGGTGAGGTGTCTGGACGAGGACGGTTAGGATTACGTTTTTTGGGGCGATCTTCCCACATATCATCGGCATTATCCCAAGCATCGTAACTCTCCCTGGGACGACGCTTGCTAGGGGAGGTTCGTCGCGCCGAAGGGCGATCGCCGTAGGGATCGTTAGAAGGGGGACGACGACGAGGACGGCGAGTTCGAGGTTCTTCTTCCTCATAGCCGCGATTACTGCGGGGATCGGCGTATCCTTGTAAACGGGGGTTATTGCGATAAGCTGGTTGTTCGTCTTCGTAGGGTTCTAGGCGATCGAGTTCCGCTTCTGTGTACACACGGGTTTTACTAACACGGCGATCGTCATCCACAAACGAGGAACTGCGTTTGGCCTGTTCGGTTGTGGCTCCCCTCAAGCGAATACTTTCCACTGCAAAAAAGATGGCCGATCCGGTCAACAAGAATTGTCCAAATTGTAAAATGGGATCGAGTCGCCATCCTTGAAACAGTAGGATTAAACCGCATAATAAGCCGACTGCGGCAAAAAAAATATCATGATCTCTCGATAGTTCTGGCCGCACCGTCCGCAGGAAGTATAAACCTGCTCCGGCAACGGCTAAAAAAATTCCTAGGACGCTGGCTGAGTTCAGCCCGAAATTAACCATTATCGCTCTCCTTGAAGTTTCCATGTTTTGAAAGACATGGATTCTAGTCGTTAAACTCCGACGGGATAAATCCACGTCTTCACTGATTAACTTGCTAGATTTTTATCTATTTTTATGCCCTTCAACAGACATCTACATCCCTCGATTTGATAATAATTAATCAAACTGTGGACTGACTTTAAATAAATGCTTTCTGAGTGGTTGTACCAACAATTACGGCAATAAATCACTCCTTTTTGCTGCGCTGCTTGCCTGTACCATAGTCGTAGAATTAGACCCCGTCTCTTACTGGCCGGAATTTCACCGTTCTAGCAAAATATCAGCATGACCAACCTTGTTCTTACTCACGGTATCAATATAACATAAATATTAGGTGGCTAAGAGGATTTGCTCAACTGCCAACCGTTCAATTTTATTATTTTACCCCATCCTTAAGTTGGATGGAGTAAACTCAGACAAGCTTAGAAGTTGCGCTTGATTTTATCGCTTTGACTGATGACAATCAGTCCAATGGTAATGGGGACCACTACGATAACAGTTCCCAAAACCAGGCTCCATATGAAATTAGCTAAAGATGGTGTCATATATTTGTTACCTTTTTTCGGTTTGATGGCTAACGTTACTTATTCTAAGGGGTTTGTTGCCCATTTCGTCAACTAATTCTCAGGGAGTGTGGGAAGCGTGGGGAGTGTGGGAAGACGAGAAACAAAATTAATCTTTTTCTCCCCCATCTCCCTCTGCTCCTCCATCTCCCTCGGATTCCTCTACACCTTAGCCTGGGCGCGTTTAAATGCTTCGTCCAAGACTTCTGAGAGAGTGGGATGGGTATGAATGTTAAAGGATAAATCTTGAACCCGTTGGCGTTGGGCGATCGCATTAGCTGCTTCTTGGATCAAGTCAGAGGCATGAATTCCCATAATATGCACCCCCAATAATTCGCCGTTATCCTGACGATACACCACCTTAGCGATGCCATCGGTTTCCCCTTCAGCCAGGGCTTTAGAATTGCCTTTAAAGTAAGTTTTGACGCAAGAAACCTCAAACCCTTCTTGTTCCCCTAATTCACGGGCGGCTGGTTCACTCAAACCCACGTAACTGATTTCGGGGTGAGTAAAGGCTGCGGCGGGAATACTGCGATAGTCGATGGTGGTTGCCCGTCCACACATATTTTCCACAGCGATCACCCCTTGGCCCGATGCTGCGTGAGCTAACATCATTTTACCGTTTGCGTCTCCCACTGCCCAAAGATGGGGAACCGGTTCACCGTCCCGTAGGACTTCCATTTTGTCGTTGACGGGGATAAACCCTCGGTTGGTTTCAACCCCCAGATTTTCTAGGCCGAGGTTTTTGGTGGCGGGTATTCTTCCAGTGGCCACTAAGCAAGCATCCACTTCGAGGACATCGATCACTTCTTTGCTCTTGGCATCGGTTAATTCAATGGTAACCGGTGCGCCTGGGGTGACTTTGGTGGCAAATACGCCGGCGTAGGTTTCGATATCACGGGCTTTGATCAGGGTTCTCTCGGCCAGTTTCGAGATTTCGGGGTCAAACCCTGGCATCAAGGTGTCTAAGGCTTCGATCATGGTAACTTCGCAGCCGAGGGCGGTATAGATATCGGAAAATTCTAAACCAATGTAACCACTGCCAATAATGGCGATCCAGGGGGGTAACACATCTAATTTTACGGCTTCGTCGCTGGTAAAGACAGTTTTATGGTCAATTTCGACACCACGGGGAACAAAAGGCACCGATCCCGGACATAACATAATGTCTTTGGCGGTGATGATTTTTTCTCCTTCATCGCTTAAAACACTGACTTTTTGGGGATCAACCACTTTTCCCCAACCGTGGATGGTGTCAACTTTGAGGCGTTTTAAACTATTGGTGAGATCACCGCGTATTTTGTTAACTAAATTCGTAGCATGATCGGCGATCGCTTGTCTTTTAAAGTCTACTCCTTCGATATAAATTCCCAGATTGTAGAGATGTTGGGCATTTCCTAGTTCTCGAACTTTTCCCGATGCGGCTAAGAGGGCTTTTGAGGGGATACAACCACGGTTGACACAGGTCCCCCCCATGTCTTTTGCTTCGATGATAGCGGTTTTTAGCCCACATTTCACGGCGTGTAAGGCTGCACCATGTCCCCCAACTCCTGCACCGATGATGATTAAATCATAATCGAATTCTGGCTGACTCATAATCTTTTTCCTTAATGGCTTGATTATTCTTTCTCTGAGAAAGACCTATCTTCTGATCATAAGTCTCTAGATACAGCTAAGTCTAGGGGCATCTATACCGCTACGCGAAAGTCACTCATGCAAAAGTCAAAAGTTCCTTAACGAAGTTCCGGCTCTAGCGAACAAAAGTAGGACAGAAAAGAGTTTCAGGGTTTGTGAATGTCAAACACCAAAATGCGTAGTGCTATAGTAACTGTTATCATATTCACGGCATTTTTAAATGCCGAGTCGTTCAAAACTCCTGTTTAAAAACAGGAGTTTTGAACATCCCGTCTTTCGTTATAATTGTCACGTCACACTTTTGTCTTGAAGATAGAAAGCTTCATGACTTTTAAAAGAATTAATTAATTGTATTTTTAAACGAGTATTTTTTTGACATTTTTATACCTATGAACGCTAAATTTAAACCCACCCGTCTTGGTATTAGTGGCCTAGCTATCCGTCAACATATTGGCACATTAATGTTAACTTTAGCAGTGATGATAGTCGGTATTTTTTTTATTACCAATATTCAGGTTGACTTACTTCCTTCTATTACGTATCCTCGCATTGGCGTGCGTATTGAAACCCCAGGTATTGCCCCAGAAATTGCTGTTGAAGAAATTACTAGACCTTTAGAACAAGCGTTATCTGCAACTGAAGGAGTGGAGTTAGTTTATTCCCAAACCCGTGAGAATCGTATTAGTTTGACCCTTTATTTTAGAGTAGGTGAGGATATTGATCAAGCGTTAAATGATGCCACGGCAGCTTTAAATCGTGCTAGAAATAATTTACCCGATAATTTAGAAACCCCTCGTCTGTTTAAATCTTCTCCTTCTCAGTTACCTGTGTATGAGTTTGCTCTCACTTCATCTATCAAAAAAAATTTGGATTTAAGGGTGTTTGCTGATGAGGAATTAGCTAGGGAATTAACGGTTATTCCTGGGGTAGCTTCTGTGGATGTTTCGGGAGGGGTAGAAGAGGAAGTTCGGGTTAATATTGATTTGAACCGATTACAAGCATTAGGAGTGGGTTTACAAGATGTTTTAGATGAGTTGGAAGAAAGAAATAAAGATGTAGCTGGCGGACGTTTATTGGGAGAAAATGGGGAACCTTTAACCCGCGCAGTAGGACGATTTAAAACAGCAGAAGAGATTAACAATTTATTTTTTGCAGTGAATAATAATGAGGTGAATGGGGCATTACAAAGGGTTTATTTACGGGAGTTTGCCGAGGTAATTGATGGGACAGAAGAACAAAGAATTTTTGTATCTTTAAATGGTACACCGGCGGTTAAACTAAGTGTACAGAAACAACCCGATGCTAATACGATTGAAGTGGTTAATGCCGTCAAGGAAAAGATAAAAAATTTAACTGAGAGTAATATTATTACCAATGATATTACTCTCGTAACCACGTTGGATGAATCAGTTTTTATTAAAAATGCTATCCAAAATGTGATTAATTCGGGATTAATTGGTACGGGATTGGCTGCATTATCGGTTCTCTTATTTTTGGGTTCACTGCGTCAAACTTTGATTATCATTGTTTCTATTCCTCTAGCTACTTTGGGGGCAATTATTTTAATGAAACTGTTTGGCTTATCTCTCAATGTTTTTAGTTTAGGAGGGTTAGCTTTAGGGGTAGGTATTGTAGTCGATAACTCTATTGTTATGTTGGAAACCATTGCGGATGGGGTAGGGGTTGTTCCTGGGAAAAAGAGTAAAAGTCGTTTAAGTTCTCAAGACTTAATTGAGCAATCAATTGTCAGCAGTCAAACGGTGGAATCGGCTTTAATTGCTTCTACTAGCACTAATTTAGTGGCTGTTTTACCTTTTTTGCTAATTGGAGGCTTGATTTCACTACTGTTTAATGAACTCATTTTAACCATTAGTTTTGCTGTCGCCACTTCGATTTTAGTTGCCTTAACAATTGTGCCAATGTTAACCTCAAGATTATTATCCATTCGTTGGTCAAGTGGCTTACATAAATTTTGGCCTTTATATTGGTTTAATTATGGATTTAAGCAACTAACAAAAGGATACGGCTGGTTACTGTCAAAACTTCTTAAATTACGCTGGATAGTAGTAATTATTGCTTTTGTGATTCTGGGAGGAAGTAGTTTGAATTTAGCCCAACAAATCCCTCAAGAAATTTTGCCAAGAATTAATACAGGACAAGCAAGGTTCTTTGCCCAGTTTCCTCCTAATACTTCCCTAGAAACCAATCGTAAGGTCATGAAAATTACCGAAGATATTATACTTCAACAACCAGAAACTCAATTTATTTTTGCTACGTCAGGGGGTTTCTTGTTTGGTTCTAATACCACTGAAAATGTGTTGAGAGGTTCGGGTAATATTACCCTCAAACCTGGCACCGATATCGAAGCTTACATAACAAAAGTGAGTCAAGAGTTCAAGAAATTAAATTTAGTCGATATTCGCTTAAGAATGTTTCCTGATGGTGTAAGAGGATTAAACTTAAATAACTCTCCCGTTAGATGGGCAGATATCGATTTAATTTTACAAGGAAACGATCAAAATAGTTTAGAGAAAGCGGGAAAAACTGTCTTAAAATTATTAGAAGAAAAGGCAACTTTGGCTGAGTTTCGTCCCGATGGCGATCGCCCTCAACCAGAAGTGCAAATACACCCTAATATTGAGCGTTTAGCTGCTTTTGGTTTAAATATTGGCGATATCCAAGATTCTCTCGAAACTGCTATCCAAGGTATCGTTGCAACTCGCTTACAAAGGGGAAACCGACTGGTAAATATCCGAGTACAATTAGATCCCAGTGTGATTCGTCGTCCCTCTCAATTAGCTGATATTCCTTTATTTACCGAAAGAAATAAGCAAATTCGCTTAGGAGATGTAGCAAGAATAGAAAAAGGTCAAGCCCCTAGCGAAATTCAACGAATTAATCAGCGTCAGGTATTCATCATTCAAGGAAATTTAACCGAAGGGGCAACTTTGGGTCCAGCTTTGCAAGAAATGAACTCAGTTTTAGATAGTATAGAGTTGCCAGAAGGGGTCATGATTTTGCCCAGTAGGGCTGCACAAAGTAACCAACAATTACAAACTTCCTTGCGTATTTTAGGGGCATTAGCTGCCTTTTTAGTCTTTGTTGTGATGGCAGTACAATATAATTCTTTAGTTGATCCTTTGGTGATTATGTTAACCCTTCCCTTAGCCTTATGTGGGGGTATTTTAGGATTATATGTTACCCAAACGGCCATCGGTGCAACGGTAGTTGTAGGGGCGATTTTATTGGTAGGTATTGTAGTAAATAATGCTATTGTTATGATAGAATTAGCCAATCAAATTAGATTAGAAAAAAAATGCGATCGCCGTACTGCAATTATTCAAGCAGCCCCCCAAAGATTACGCCCTATTTTAATGACAACTATCACCACAGTTTTAGGGATGCTACCATTAGCTATAGGGGGAGGAGAAGGCGGTGAATTTTTACAACCTTTGGGTATTGTTGTCTTTTCTGGCTTATCTTTGGCGACGTTATTAACCTTATTTATTATTCCTTGTTTCTACATCTTACTTCATGATATCTTTAGTCTAGGAAGCAGTAAAAAGAAACCGCAAAAAACTGATTTATCGATTTCTGTAGAACCTGAAAAAATAGACAAAATTAGTTACAAAAAAATCACCAATAAAAATAAAACTTGATTGAGTAAATAACTAAAATATTATGACTAATAAAACAAAATATTGGTTTAAAAATAGAGTTTGTATCCTCGCAACGATGCACAAAAAAGAAGAAGTGATGGCTTCACTTTTAGAAGAAAAAATACAGATGAAAATTGTTGTCCCTGATGATTTTAATACCGATCAGTTTGGAACATTTACCAGAGAAATAAAACGTCTGGGAAACCAAACAGAAGCAGCCCGTTTTAAAGCAAAAAAAGCCTTAGAAATCACAGGAGAAACACTCGCTATTACTAGCGAAGGCAGCTTTTTTCCTCATCCTAGTATTCCCTATATTAGCTGTAATAGAGAATTGGTTTTGTTACTTGATACTGTCAACGAATTTGAAATTATTGCCACAGAATTATCCTTTGAAACTAATCATTCTCACACCTCTATTCAAACTGTAGAAGAAGGGTTATTATTTGCTGAAAAAGTGGGTTTTCCTGAGCATGGTTTGGTCGTTATGTCAACAGCTAATCCTGAAAAAAGTGAAAAGATTTTTAAAGGAATTACTAACCAACAAGAGTTAATCGATGCTGTTAAAATAACCATAGAATCGTCTCCCGAAAATAAAGCTCATATCGAAACAGATATGCGGGCAATGTACAATCCAACGCGGATGAAAGTTATCGCTAAAACCACTGAAACCTTAATTAACAAAATCCTTAACACTTGTCCTAACTGTAATGTTCCAGGCTTTGATATTATCGACACTAAACCAGGTTTACTTTGTGAGATGTGTCATTTTCCTACTAATTTAATTAAATCAGAAATTTATCAATGTCAAAAGTGTCATTATCAAGAAACTAAGGACTTTCCCAATAACACTAAATATGCCGATCCCATGTATTGTAATTATTGTAATCCATGAACTATTCGCTCCCCTCTTGATGACTCCCCTCAATCTCATCTGACGATGTAACCTCGTTTTCTTCTTCTAAGGGTTCATTATCCGTAACAGGTTGGCGACTTAAATGAATTTGTCGTAACCGCGGCCCTTCAGAATCAACAATGGTAAAAGATAAATTCTCATAATTGAGGGTTTCCCCTTCCGTGGGGATTTTTTGCCACTGATACAATAAAAAGCCTCCCAAAGTTTGATATTCGTCCGTTAACGGTAACGTTAACCCTAAAACATTATTTAATTCTTCAAGATTCAATTGTGCTTCGATCAAGAAATTATGTTCATCGATCATCTTTAACGTATCTTCTTCCTCAATAATTCCTTCTAAATCGTTACCTAAAATCTCCCCGATGACATCTTGTAGCGTAATTAAGCCAGAGGTTCCCCCAAACTCATCTACCACCATCACCATTTTAAGCTGCGATCGCTGCATGAGGGCTAATAATTCATCCAAAGCCATCGATTCTGAGACAAACTTAACCGGTTTAATCCAAGACTGAACCGAAGACGCTGGCGTTAACTCCCCTTCAGCTAAGGGTTGAGCTAAGTCTTTAAAATCAATAATGCCCAAAATATCATCGAGGGAGTCTCCTTTGACGGGATAACGAGAATGTCCCGTTTGTGTTACCTCTTGCAACACCTCTTCAAAAGTAGCTGTTTCTGCGATCGCCACTAACTGAGTCCGGGGAACCATCACTTCTACAGTTGTCACCGCGCCAAATTCAAACACATTTTTGAGTAAAGCTCGTTCTTGAGCCTCTAACCCAGTGGATTCTCCTTCTGTGGCAATAATTAATTGTAATTCTTCTGGGGTCACTTGACTATAACCCCCATTGGTATTGGACTTAATGCCCACACTGCGTAATAAATAACGGGTAGACTGATTTAAAATCCAAATAAAGGGGTTAAAGACTTGAGCAATCACCCCAATGGAGGGACCCAAAAAACGGGCCAACTGTTCCGAGTAAATCAACGCCACAGACTTAGGACATAATTCCCCTAAGACAATTTGTAAATAGGCTAAGGCTAAAAAAGCAAGGGGGGTGGCGATGCTATGGGATAAACTGTTTTCTACAAAAGGGGATAACGATAACGTTGACAATATCTCTATCATCAATTTAGCCATGGTACTCTCTCCTATCCAACCCAAAGCCAAACTGGATAGGGTAATGCCTAATTGAGTGGTGGATAGGAGGCGATCGAGACTTCGTTGTAACGATTGTACCGTTTGGGCTTGAATATCCCCTGCTTTGACCAATTGACTAACCCGCGATCGCCTTACGGAAACCATGGCAAATTCTGCGGTCACAAAAAAGGCGTTAATGGCTATCAATAAAAGAATTGATAGGGCCCGTATGAAAATATCTTGGGTGGTCATTTTAGGGTTTGATAATCACAAAGATTATCGAATAACAGGAATTTGGGCGATATTTAGTTGAAGTTTTTGATCGGGATAATCGGTGAGATTCAAGGATAAGCTTTGACTATCATCCACTAGGGCCAGGGGAATTTTCACTTTACCGACAAAGTTCTCGCTATTGGCGGGTAATTCGTCCGGTAGTCCTTCGGTGATGGCACTGAGGGAACGTCCTTGATTATCTTTAACCTCTAAGAAACTATAAAGGAATTTGACTGGGGTTGTGCCTTCGTTTTGTAAATTCACGTTCAATGATAAGGTGGTTCCCTCGTTAGTTGCGCCATTGACTTCTAAGGTTACCCCTTGATCTTGAACCCCCAAGGGTAAACCAGCGAGGGTTTGAGAGGTTTCCCCCTGTTGAGTCTTGTCTTGGCTTAATTGACTGGTTTTGTCTTCGGTGTTGCTGCTTTGTTTATCTTTATCTTTCTCAGAGGCGGCTGCTTTATTTTTCTTATGGGTATGATCATATACTTTAATTAGGATCGTTTTTTCGTCTATAGGCTTAAATTCCGTGGGTTCAGTGGATTTTTTTGACCCTTCTGTTAATTTCTTGGTGGGGTTATTTTCCGGTTGACTGACTCCTTTGAGGGCCTGAGTCCCTGCTTGATAGGCTAAATAAGCACTGGCGGTTCCGGCTCCTGACATGACTAATAATAGCAGTAACGTCAGTTTCAGGGTTGAATTAATTTTCATTGTAATAGGGGCAAAGTATAAAATTTTCTCTAATTATAATAAACTACCCCAGGTTGCTACGCTGAACCTGGGGTTTTCAATACAATTCTGTTTATGGGTAGCCTAAAAAGTGCTATCTACACCCCATGACGAGAAGCTAATTTTTCAACGGTTGCTTGAGTTTCCTGGAGTAGTTGCTGCCGAGAATCAGGACTGTGGGTTAAATTAGGAACTAAATTTCTGGCTTGTAAAGTCATGTGTAGTTGTAGTTGAGCAACGTAGTCTCCCATGTTTTCTTGGGTAAGAGACTGAGCAACATTAGCCGTTTCCATCATTAACACAATCCTCCTGACTTGTTTTTGTTTGTTTAACTTGTCTCCATCGAAGTTATCATGACTTTCCCTCTCTTGTGATCAAAGATGTAGAATTTTATACATTTCTCAACATACTGTAATGTTTTTCGGGTTTCAGAGTTTGGGTTCATAGACAAACAGCAAAAAACCCCAGTAATACTGAGGCCAAACGGGAGAACTTTGAGATTAGTCAAGCAAGAGATGAATTTTTAGCTTCTTCGGCAAGAAGCCCCACGCTGTATTTTCCCAAAAAACGACCACAAATCAGCGTGGGATGAATTGCCGTCCGAGATTATGATTCTGGACGAGCTTGATTTTCAATGTATTTCTTAAGAGTAGAAATAGTGACACCACCACAAGAAGCGATAAAAATCATTTTTCATTGACATTTAATTTTCTCTTGCGCTAAGATAAGTGATATTAATTATATAATCACTCATGGTCAACAAACCCTAAAATGATCCTCAATTACCAGTATCGATGTTATCCAGAGACCCCCCAAAAAAGCCAGTTAAACAGTTGGCTGAGGGTTTGTCAATATTGGTACAATTGGCAAATTGGGGATCGTTTTCGTTGGTGGGATAGAAATCGCACTAATTATGTTATTCCTAGTGGTGACTTTTGCTA
>JASJBX010000224.1 GCA_030066295.1 Crocosphaera sp. | reverse complement strand
GGACAGCGTAAAACGTAGGATTTATGACAAATACGAGGTAATTCTGCTTGAATTTGTACCAGTGATCGCCCTTGAGTAGCCAGCATTTCCAACAGTTTAGCTAAACTAAACATAGCATCAAACCCAGGATGTAACTGAGGAAAAATAAAGCCAGTATCTCCACTTCCCCCCAAAGAAACGTTAGGATTAGCTTGCGCTGCCTCCATCAAAGCAGTAGGGTTAGATTTAGTGCGAATAACCCTACCATCGTGACGACGGGCAATTTGTTCAACCGCGCTAGAAGCTTCCACCGGAACCACCACAATACTACGAGGATAGGCGGTAAAAATGGTATTGACCATCAAAGCAGTCAACCATTCTCCCCGAATAGGCAGGCCAGACTCATCAACTAGGATAAACTGTTCTCCATTAGCAGAAACCTGGGCCCCTAAATTAGCTTTGACTGCTTCAACCACCTGGCCCAGTTGATGAAGTAGGGACTCTCTCTCCTCAGTAGAAACCGAAGTTTGACGGAGACTAGCATTAAGGACAATAGCATCACAGCCAAATTTGCTCAGAAGTTGCGGTAAAATCGCCCCTGACACCCCGTAAGCGTAGTCAATGACAATTTTGGGTTCACTGTTACTAATGCTGTCAAGATCCAATTGGGTTTCAAAAGTTTGACGATAGGTATCAATAACTTGTGCAGGATAGGACATATTACCAATGTCAGCAATACCAACTCGTCGTAAATCTTCTTTAAAATAAGCCCCTTCGATTTTCTTTTCTTGGGACTTAGAAATATTGATGCCTTGATCGTCAAAAAATTCGATGAGAATATGATCCGTGCGATCGGGGTGGGCCCGTAAATGAACCCCACCGGACACCCCTAATTTCGGGGTCATGGTACGGGTAATGGGAATGGCCGTAGCTTCGAGGTTTTGAATATTAATGCCCACCGACATCAACCCAGAAATCAAAGAACGGCTAATCATACGGGAAAACCCCCGTTGATCCCGTGAGACGATGACTTGCGATCCTGCTTTGAGGGTTGATCCATAGGCCGCCCCCAACTTCACCGCAAATTCTGGGGTAATATCGATATTGGCCAGTCCGGTCACTCCCCGTTGACCAAAAAGATTCCGATTAGCCGTACTACCCCAAATTAAATTAATATTCAAGATAGCCCCTGATTCGATGCGTTTACTGGGCCAAACTCGCACATTTGAGCTAATTTGTGTCTCTTCTCCCAGAATAGATAACGGGCCGATGATCGCCCCTTCCAAGACCTGGGCCCGGCGATCGATGCGGGTTCCCCTGGCGATGACACAGGCGGCCAGATAGGATTCATCCCCAACCGTCACCCCATTCCAAATAATGGGCCGTTTGAGGTCTGAGGCTGCCCCAATGGTCACGTTATCCCCGATCACACATCCCTGTTCGATCACCACCCCCGGACCAATACGACAGTTATCCCCAATCAAGGCCGGCGGCTCAATTTTAGCGGTGGGGTCAATATAAGTATTCTGCCCCAACCAAATTCCGGGGGACTGTTCGTCATAAGCCAAATCCAGGTTAACTTTGCTTTCTAAGGCATCGTATTGGGCTTCTCTATAGGCATCTAAATGACCCACATCGCACCAATAGCCTTCGGCGATGTAACCGTACATGGGTTCCCCTAGGTCGAGGAGAAGGGGAAATAAATCCTTAGAAAAGTCGCTTTCTTCGTTCGCGGGGAGGTATTGAAGGACTTCCGGTTCTAAAATATAGGTACCGGTGTTCACCGTATCGGAAAAAATTTCACTGGCGGACGGTTTTTCTAGAAAACGGATGATTCTTTGATCTTTATCGGTGATCACCACCCCAAACTCCATCGGGTTAGGAACACGAGTGAGGACAAGGGTGGCTTTGGATTTTTTTCGACGATGAAAAGAGATCGCCCCTTGGAGATCGAAATCGGTGATGCTATCTCCACTAATGACTAAAAAGGTATTATGTAAAAGGTCTTCCACGTTTTTGACACACCCTGCCGTGCCTAGGGGTTGTTCGTCTTCGACAGCGTAGGTGATTTCTACGCCAAACTCTTTACCATCTTGAAAATAATCCCGCATCACGTCGGGAAGGTAGTATAGGGTAGCGATAATTTCTGTAATGTGATGTCGTTTGAGTAGGTTAATGATATGTTCTGCAATGGGGCGATTTAATATGGGTACCATCGGCTTAGGCAAATCGCAGGTCAATGGGCGTAACCGAGTTCCCGATCCCCCAGCCATTAGCACTGCACGCATAAATCCTCCTCAATGGTTAATTTTGGTTGCTTATTTTGACAATTCAAGGCCAAATCCCTCTCTTCTACCATAGCTTATTTTCGAGAGTTCGAGGTAAGTAAGGAATTAGGATTAATTAATAATGTGTCATAATAAAAATTGTTGAGACTGATGAGTGTAAGTTCTTTATCAATTGACCATTGTCTCAGCGTACTTTTCATCACAAATTGAGGTTAAAGGTAAACCATTGACTCAAAGTAAGGTAGAACTCACCCCCCACCATCACCCCCACCCTGAAACGTCCCATAATCATGTTCATAGTGAAGCGTCATTAAAGCAGATTATCAACCGTCTTTCTCGTATTGAAGGCCATATTAGAGGGGTAAAAAATATGGTGGCAGAAAGTCGTCCCTGTCCCGAAGTTTTGATCCAGTTAGCAGCCGTTAGAGGGGCTATTGATCGGGTGTCTCGTCTCATTTTAGATGAACATTTGAATGAATGTGTGGCCCGAGCTGCTCAAGAAGGTAACATAGAAGAAGAATTACAAGAATTAAAGGCCGCTTTAGATCGCTTTTTACCCTGAATAATACCTAAAATAATCACTAATTTTTGAGGGTTGATATGACTAAGGTAGATTACGAAAAAGACTATTATAATTGGTTATTAGAAACAGCCTATTTATTAGAAGAGGGTAGATTTTCGGAATTAGATATTCCTAATTTAATTGATGAAATTGAATCCATGGGTAAAAGCCAAAAAAGGGCAATTGAATCTTATTTAAAGGTACTACTCTTACATTTACTCAAATGGCAATATCAACCGAGTCATCGTTCTGGTAGTTGGAAAGCGTCTATCCGTAACAGTCGTTGGGGGATTTATAAAAGAATTAAAGAAAGTCCTAGTTTAAAACCTTATCCAGCAGAAATTATGGAAGAATGTTATAAAATTGCTAGAGAAAATGCTGCTGATGAAACAGGTTTATCCTTAGAGATATTTCCAGAAACTCCACAATTAACCATTCAGCAAGTCCTAGATGAGACTTTTTTACCGAATAGATGAATAATAGTTTATCAGCAACTAAAAATTTGCCTCTTTATCAAAAAAGAATTTTGATCACAACCCCCCGTAATTATGCTTCTCGTTTTGCGTCGGAAATCATTAATCATGGCGGAATACCTATGATAATGCCTACTATTGAAACCTGTTATTTATCTTCTTATGAACCCTTGGATAACTGTTTGAAAACTATCCATCAATTTAATTATATTGCTTTTACCAGTCGCAATGGAATTAATGCAGTTATTAGTCGCCTAAAGGCCTTAGATTTACCCTTATCTTCTTTGAATAATTGTCAATTAATTGCCATTGGAAGGGACTCCCAAAGATTAGAAGAAATGGGGTTAAATGTGACTATTTTGCCCAAAGAATCCAGTCCTCAAGGAATTGTCTTAGAACTGGAAAAAGTTCCTGATATTGAGCAACAAACTATTTTAGTTCCTGTTCCTGAAGTTAGGGGCATTTCTGAACCTGATATTATCCCCAATTTTATCACAGCTTTACAAGCATTAAACCTAAAAATAACCACGGTTAAGGCTTATCAAACCCGATGTTTAGAAGGGTCTTTATATGCAGTGGAAATGGCGTTAATTAAACAGGGTAAAATTGATATCATTGCTTTTAGTAGCACCGCAGAAATCGAAAGTTTTTTACAGATAATTAAACAAACTCAAATCCCTAAAAACTGTTTGATTGCTTGTTTTGGTCCTTATACGGCCAGTAATGCGAGAAAATTAGGGTTAACCGTTGATATTGTCGGCCAAGACTATCATTCTTTTCAGGGATTTGTACAGGGGATTGCTGATAACTTCCCAACTTCTCTGAGTACGGGAATCTACGCCTAAATAGTGTTCAAAACCGAAACAGCTAAAGAATAATCTTAGCTATTATGGATAGTGAAGGGAGACAAAAGCAGTCAACCTTGACAAGATCAGCGAAACTTATAAATCGGAGGTTGATATATATGACACTCGTACGTTGGGAACCTTTCAGGGAAATTGACTCTCTACAAAAAGAAATGAATCGTTTACTTGATAGTTTCTATCCCAGTGGCTTAGGTAACGGTGACTTTGAAAAATTATCCTTCGTTCCTGCAGCAGAAATGGATGAAACCGAAGACGCTATTGATCTTAAACTAGAAATTCCTGGGTTAGAAGCCAAGGATCTAGAGGTTGAAGTTCAAGCAGATTCTGTTAGTATTAAAGGAGAACGGAAATCAGAAGAAAAAAGCGAAGAAAACGGGACAACTCGAACCGAGTTCCGTTATGGTAAGTTTCATCGCGTTATTCCCTTACCAGTCCGAGTAGAAAACAACAAGGTAACCGCAGAGTATAAAGACGGTATTCTTCTTCTTCACCTACCGAAAGCAGAAGAAGAACGAAACAAGGTTGTGAAAGTCAATATCGGATAAATTCACAAAATAGGGGCTAACAACCGTTAGCCCCTACAAAGTTTAAAAAATGGCGGGAGGCGGATTTGAACCACCGACCTTCGGGTTATGAGCCCGACGAGCTACCAGACTGCTCTATCCCGCGTCGCCTTTATTAGTATAACAACAACTTACGGAAAATTGCAAGGGGTTTGTCAAAAAAAAATGAGATTCCTTGTACCTGGGAATGAAAGTGAACAGTGAACAGTGAGCAGTGAATATCGAATAACTGGTAACTGGTAACTGGTTACTGATAGGTTGATATAAAATTTGTTTGATTTGGGTATATTATCTAGGAAAGTTCAGTTTCCTCAGCTATATCATCCTTCCATGAATTTACTTAATCAAAACCTATCTTCTCGTTATCCTTCTATAACCCTGCCTAGAGCCTTGCTGCAAACAAATAAACAACAAGGGTTTACCTTAATTGAATTATTAGTTGTAATTATTATTGTCGGTATTTTAGGTACGATCGCCCTACCCCAAATGATGAAGATGATCGGACAAAGTAGGGAGGCAGAAGCAACAAATTTAATGGGGGCAATGAATCGCTCTCAACAAGGTTATTTTTATGAAAAAAGCGAGTTTGCTACAAGTGCTGTTCAGTTAGAGGTTCCCATAGGGAATGAACAAAATTACGTTGTTTTTGTCAATCAAGGGAACAGTTCTACAGTGGGGGGTTTGCAAGGGGCAAAAGGAATAGATAATCAAAACAAAGGCACTCGAGACTATGTGGCAGGAGTGGGGTATGACCCTACCGACAGAACTTATAGTATGGTTATTTGTCGTTCGATTGATAAGAACACTAACTATAGCATTGTTGGTTTAGGAGCTACTGATACCACTATTGGCACAGGTACAGTTACCGCAGTAACAGGAGGAACACAAGCGCAATGCGATGGTAGTGCAGGAGTACAAAAACTAGAATAATTAAGATAATAAACTCGGGAAAACTGTTAAAAGTAAACGTTATTACCTGTCCAATAAGGTGAACTAATTACTAATAGTAAACTAACGTACATTCCCCATAATAAAACGGCGATAAATTGTGGATTGCGTCGAACAATTAAAGTAGAGGTAACACCCCAAGTTAAAGCAACTATTATCAAAGTTAAAACTAAGAATAAATGATCAGATAACAAAGTGAAATCGAACTCATTTAAAACCAAAGCGAAAGGAAAATCCAAAACAAGGAAAAGACTAATAATACTTGCTACGGCTGATAAACTTAATAAAACCATCCACCAAGATTTAGGATAGGGAAAATCATG
The DNA here is from genome assembly GCA_030066295.1 of Crocosphaera sp. Taxonomy (GTDB): domain Bacteria; phylum Cyanobacteriota; class Cyanobacteriia; order Cyanobacteriales; family Microcystaceae; genus Crocosphaera. Next base: position 1,225 of record JASJBX010000224.1, on the reverse strand, counting down.
AGGCAAATAATTAATTTCATGGAGAATCATGCCACTAGCTAAAGCTAAAGCTGGATAAAAAGGCAAAAGATAACTCATGGTATCCAGAGGAAGTATCACAATAATTGCCCCATAACAAGCAGCCCAAACGAGGATTAATTTAGCCCATCCCCAGTTGAGAGATTGCCAAGCAAATCTGAGTCCATAACAGGCAAATATAAGCCAAGGCCAACAATATTTAATAATAGCTAGAGGATAATAGGTCAAGGATACAAAAAAGTTATGTAAACCTCCTTGAAAAGAGTGGAAAAAAATGTCAGTTAAAAAAGGCTTTCCATAGACCAACCATTCCATCCAATACCAAGTTAAAGCTGGTAAAATACCCAGAGAAACCCCCATCCAAAAATAGATAGAACTTAAAAGTCTGGGGGTATCCCAAGCCAAAAAAACGATTAAGGTAATTGTCAATAAACAAGCAATTAATCCTTGAGTTAAGAATAACCCGGTTAAACTTAAACCAACTGCCAAAGACCAACGAAAATCACGACGGGAACGTAATACACATAATACGGCGAGAATTGACCAAAATAGGACAATTCCATCTAACGTAGCTAGACGACTCCACCTAACTATGGGAAATAACATCAAGTAAACTAAAGCACTCAATACAGCCGGTCGCCAGAGGACAAAAATTTCCCGTGCTACTGCATACAATAAGGGAACAGAAAGCGAAGCAAAGATTGCTCCCACTAAACGAAGACTTCCAGGATGTAACTCCCCTTGACCATTGGTTAGGGTCAATAAAAATAACCCTAAGACGGGATGTTGATGATAGGGTTGACCTTGGAGGGTGGGAAATAGCCAGTCTCCTGATAAAAAGGATGTTTGTGCCATTTCTGTAACCAGTTGGCCGATAATGCGTTCTGAGTCCAAGAGGGGGGAACCGTTGAGGTTAGATGCAAAGAGAATGAGGGCGATACCTAACAAACCTGCCCAAGAATAAATATTGCGCCAAGTATCGCTATGTGGGTGTAAAGATTGTAAAGGATGCCAAGTAAATGTGTTTGAGTTCATAGGTTTGAGAATTTCTTATCGATCAATTTTAAAGCAGTTAGCAGTGAACAGTTACCAGTTTAATGCTAAAAACAGAAGTTTTAAGGTAATTACCATTTGCATAGATTAAACATTAAAATTACTTGACTTCTCACCCTTCCCACACTCCCCACACTCCCCCAACCGAAATATT
>JASJBX010000223.1 GCA_030066295.1 Crocosphaera sp. | reverse complement strand
GAAAACAATTGTACATTAAAGAGCTATTTGTCTAGGGACAATCAAGTTTAAAGAGATATTTGTCCAGAGAAAAAACCATTCAAACCTTTACCCAATCTGGAATAGAATTCAAAACAGAACGTAAAAACTACTATAAGACATTTAAAGAGATATTTGTCATTTCTGAAAAAGTGAGGGAAAATTATTTAAAGAGATATTTGTCATTTCTATAAAAAAGCCCAAAGGTGCAATAAGTCTCCCTTATGAGTTGGAAATATTGGGGAACATTCTGGAGTTAACTCAGGTGCAATTACGAGAATTATTTCCCCCAGTCGAGGAACCGATAAAGTATCAACCCATACGATTATGTGGGTTGTGTTATGCTGAAAAGCCTTATCATCGCATGGAGTGGCAATATCAATCTCAATTCAATTGTTCTAAGCATGACGTTAAGTTGTTAACGAAATGTCCCTCCTGTCGTCAACGGTTTGCGATTCCTTCTCACTGGGTTGAGGGGAGGTGTCAGCGATGTGACATGGCTTTTAAGCGTATGGGAAAGGAAAGATAGGAGAAAAAATCTCAAATCTCAAACAATAGAAACTCCAGGTTAATGCTGATTTATTGTGTCTACACCATATCATCTATGCAATAGTTACAGCAATTTTATTTTCAATTCTTGGCGATCGCTTATAATTGGCGATCGCCAAGAATCGAGGCAGGTATACTCACATCTTGCAGTTTCCCTCAAACTAGCTAGTTTAGGGAGGGAACAGGGAACGGGGAACAGGCAACAGGGTTCATTTTGATGATAAATGTTTAAGAATTGATTTTCTTTCCTTAGTTGTTTAGTTTTCCTGTACTGGTGCAAGATGTAAGTTTATATCTTGGTCGGATTTTCATCCCTTCGGTAAAACCGAGGGTCTTCAATCCGACATTTAAGATAAGAGAAATTTATACCTCGTAGGGTGGGTTAGGCGCAGGGTTCATTTTGATGAAAAAACAATAACTTTTGGCCTGCGCTGTAACCCACCATTTTGGTTATGTAGTCTATTATACTTTTTGCACCACACCGTCGGTAGAGCCCTATAACTATACCAGCGTAAAATGGTATTCGCCTCGGAAATACTCTCAACCTTTTCGGTTGTTAGTAACATCCAAGAAATCGGGTCTTCCCCTTCAGGAACATTAATTTCAGTGGCATAAACAGCATGAACATTAAAGCCATCTGTTGCTTTTAATCTTTCTGGTGAACGTAGCTTAACTGGACAAAATCTTACCTCGAAATTTGACCACACCCATTATCTTTCCAAAGCGCGCTCGCCTCGGTCTAAATCATCTTTTTGTCTTTTCGGCTCAACAGTTTGACGATACCGTTGCCAAGCAGTTTCAAGATGGCCTTGGTGATAATCAGTCCAAGTTAAATGTAAATAGGCTTGTCCAAGAAGGCTAAGATGAGGAGGATGAAAATATTGTTCGAGATCGATAATTTCTTGAGCAACTTGTGCTGATTTATCCCATTGATTGTTAAGGGTTCTAGTTAACATCAAATAATTAAGCGCACATAGATGAGCAGGAAAAAGGGTTAATGCTTGTTCAAAAAACTTAGCTGCACTCGCCCCTTGAAAAGTCGGACTGGTTTCTTTAGCTTGAGAGGTATCTAGGAAACTACGCTTATAAGGAACTCGAAGTTGGTCAGATAAAGGTGAGAGTTTGAGAGAAGAAAAAGGTTGTATAGCATTAACGCCTTGGTTAATTAAAATCGCCGACAAATATCCCCGAATGCTGAGTAAATTGGAGTCAAGTTCCCAGGCTCTCTGAAAATCTACTTGTGCCTGTCCTAAATTGCCCATTTCATATTGTTGGACTCCTTCAGCAAAATAAGCGATGGCAGAAAACTTCCGATCTCCATAGAATGCCGCTTTGCCCCAACGTTTGAGAAAGGCTTCGTCGGCTTTAAGAGGAGGATAGCAAAGTTGCAGCCATTGACTGGTTTTTATTACCTGATGGTATTGTCCTTGAGCAAACCGAACATCTAAGTTGTAGTTAACGATATTTATGCCAATGATTGAGAAGAACAGACAACTTGTCACTAAAGCAGCAATTGGTACCACCCACTTAAGATCAGCAATAAAAGTATTGAAGCCATCCCTTAAATAAAATCCCATCAGAGTGATCACAAGACCAATCATCGTTAACTCCCAACCTTTGCGGGTATAAGTAAAGAAACTTGGCTTATACCCAAAACCTTCTTTGATCAGACTATCCCAGGCTGAAAGCTGAAAAAAGCCCCTATCTGATAAAGATAAATTAGTCAGAGTTCGCAGAGGACTAATTGGTTCTAAAATAATATTCTGTTTCCATTGCGCTTGAACGTCAGGTAAATGATTTGCACTAAAAAGAGCGGCTTGTCTTCCTTGTTGATAGTAGGCAGTGGTTAAATAGTTAACATCAGGTAACCAAGTATGGACAAAATAAGGAAAGAGCAAGGGAATAATCCATCCACTCCAGAATAACAAACGAGCAGACTGCCTGTATCTAAAAAAAATTAAGCAGAAACAAACAAAAATCCATGGAGCAATAATCAACCGTGGTAGGTTAATCCAGAAGGGATCAATATTAAAAGATGAAGAAGCCACGGGAGGTAATTGATACCAAGGACAGATTAAGCTTCCTAATAATATAAGGCTACCGCCAAAAATCCCAATATATTCTTGTTTAAACAATGTAAGCCAGGATAAAAAAAGAAGATTAACCATGATATTCTAGCAAACATTTGGCTTCATTCCCGATTTTAGCGTTCGCCAAAACTTAGACATTAATAAATGTGAAGAAGGGAGAAAATAATGGTTCTCATATCGGTAGGATGATGAGGATTCAGGAAATGATTAAGGTGTGATACAGTGGTTCTTCAATGTTGACTGTCAATGAGTACAATTGTAAACAGGCGAGACACTTCAAATGGCTAATTATTCCGATAATTTGGCTCCACGGGATCTGGGTCAAATTCCCCAAGCTCTACAGATGATGAAGAATCAAGAACAATTACAAGAGCGGGACATCGAACCCCTCAATGTTGTCAGTGGGTCAATTGGCGATAACTTCATGAAATTTTTGTTAGGCAGGGTCCGATCAAAATTGCCATCAAAGATTGCCCAAACCGTTGATGATGGTTTTAACAGTTCAATTGCTCGCTTAGAAAAAGTCCAAGTGGACTTAGCCGCCGATCAAGATTATGATTCTCTGATTACCGCGAAGGACAAAGAGTTTCATACCATGATAGCTTTAGGGCAAAAAAGAACAGACCGGCGACAAGGCATCATGCGAGGAATGTCCTCCATTCCGGGTGGTTCCACTGCCATGATTCAATATCTATTTCTGTTGGACGAGAATGACAACGCCACCGCTGGAAAATTTCTTTTAAGTCCCCCTGGCTCCGCATTTGGGGAAATTGGGAGAAGGATTTAAACTTCTCCCCAAGTCCTTTTGAATTGACCCTTGTTTACTCCAATTTCTTACTATTTTTAGCTACTGTTAGTAAAAAAGTATCGTAATGTCCACTTTAATTCAACTAACCCTTCGGTATCTTCCGAGAACATTGCTTCAGCCTTTTGCTGGAATTGCTTCAAGGTTTTTTAGAATTGTCTATAAAGGAGATAATTATCAATGTCCTATTTGCCAGATGAAATTCAGAAAACTCTTACCCCATGGCCGATTACAGCCAAGGGAGAATGCTTTATGTCCTAACTGTCTTTCTTTGGAAAGACATCGCTTATTATGGTTATTTCTAAAAAACAAAACCAATTTTTTTGAACAGTCATTAAAGGTGTTGCATTTTGCCCCTGAAATTTGTTTGATCAATCGTTTCAATAAACAGAAAAACCTAGAATACTGTACGGCTGATCTAGAATCCCCTTGGGCTATGGATAAATTTGATATTCAAGAGATTCCTTACAATCAAAATACCTTTGATGTGGTACTCTGCAATCATGTTATGGAACACATTGATGATGATTTAAAAGCAATGAAAGAAATTTATCGGATCTTAAAACCAGGTGGCTGGGCAATTATTCAATCTCCCCAAGATTTGAGTCTTGAAGTAACCTATGAAGATACTTCAATCACGACTCCTTTTGAACGAGAGAAAGCGTTTGGGCAATCAGATCATCTGCGTCTTTATGGATTAGATTATGGCCAAAGACTAAAACAGGCAGGATTTCAAGTTACAGAAGATGATTTCGTTAAAAAATTAGATGACGAACTGATAAAATTTTTCTGTGTTCCAGAAGATGAAATTATTTATTATTGCCAAAAAATTTAATTCAACAATGGAAAGTCAAATCTTATTAATGAATGCCTCTTGCCTTCCCCGACTAGCTAATTTCAAACGAGGGACAAGATATTAGTAGCTCCCAACTTTTCAACACCTTTGTGACAGAACCACCGAAATCCTGCTAAGAGACATAGATTCCAAAACCTCGGCTATCTAGTATCATAGACAAACCTAATGAAATTGAAATGAGAAAAATTGTTCCCAAAAGTTTTATCACTATAATTTCTGGTAAATTATAAGTTAATTTCGGCAAAATAAACCCGCTAAAGGTAATAAAGATGTGAAAAAGAATGCCGTTAATACAAAAAATTCCTAAACTATATTTTGAGAGCAAATGAACCCCTTCAGAGACCCAAGGGGCAACTTGATTTTCTTCAACAGAAGCGGCTGAAAAAAAAATAGTAAAAACACTCAGCATACAGGATAGCATCGCATACTCAAAAGGTAAAATTTGTTGGCTAGACTGCCACTCTAACCAATTCGTTTCAGCCATCATAATCCCAGAGGTAGCAACTAGCAATAAGATTTTTATTGGTGTTTGAATGCGAGATGAAATTTGACTCAACACTTCCCAATTGGCATAAAAGTAGACCCCTAAACCTAAATAAACAAACCAATAAATTAAGAAAGGACGTTCAACCACTCGCAAAAAACTAGAGAATTGTATTCCCCAATTTCCTTGAAGTGAAAAATCAATAGCTACGAATACTAGCCCTTGTAAAAGTATAGCGATCACCAGATTTCTTCCTCGTTTAAAGTAAGGATTTAGGTAGATAAATAGTAATGATAATTGGAAAATTACTAATAAGTAATAGGCTCCAGCAAAAATTCTCCCTTTTAAAACTAACTGAATAATTTCTTCTAAAGTTTCTGTCAACGGGTTAGCTATGATAATTTCCTTAATTAGCACAAGTAAAGCTGCCAATAAAAACCAAAATACCGTAGGTAAAGCTAAACGAGTTAAACGCTTTTTTAGCCAAAAAGGAAGAGAGTTTTTGGCTTGCTTTTGTAAACTATTCTCACATAAGAAAAAAGAAATAGTTAGAAAAACAGGAACACAAAATCTCAAAGGGGCAAACAGAATATTGAGGGTTGATACTAAGTCTACATAACTCTGTTGCGGGACTAAAACCCCATGAAAAGACACCACCGCTATGATACTAATAGCCTTAAGCAGGTCTAACGCAAATATTCGTTCTTGAACCCGTTCGCTGTTATTGGACAAACCTAAACCTCTGAACTTACTAATAAATCACCTGGATTGATGGATCGAGGATGAATAATAACGATTTCTCCTATTTCCAGTCCGGCTAAAACTTGACGCTGATCCCCAAACTTCCTGCCTACTCTAACATTTTTGACTACTGCGTGTCCTGACTCCAAAACCATGACCATCCCTTCCCCCGCAGATAAGTGCGTTACTGAGCTTTCAGGGATAGTTAAACTATTTTGTACCAGATTAAATTGGGCATATCCTTGCACCCCAGAGGTTAAATTAAGGTTGTCTATCTCAATCCAGACCGAATAGGTATATTGTTTGTTAATGCCTAATTTATAACGGTAATTTGCTGTGGTTTCCACTATTGGATTAATTTTAATCACTTTTCCCGAAAAGGTCTGCCCTGGATAGCTACGTAGACGAACGATAGCACGATCGCCTACGTCCAAGGTATTTAATCTCGCTTGGTCAATATAGGCTTTAAAGGTAACATTTTGGTTAATGGTGACCACAGGAAGTTTATTTCCTGGATAGGCCAATTCTCCCACATTAATATTAACCTTACTAACTAAACCGTCACTGGGTGCATAAATAACGGTTCTTTCTAAGTCCCGTAGGGCTGTTTCTAATTGAAGTTGGCGATTAATGACCCCTAAACGCCCTTTTTCAATTTGTTGCGTGATTTGAACTTGATTGAGGGACAATTTGTCTTGAGTAGGATGTATTTTATTGATTAATTGTTTGGTTTCTTCTAAAACCTTGCGGACAAGGGGAACTTGTTTCTGAGATTTTTCGAGATTTTCCGCCGTTGGTTGGGGCATCATCTCTTGAATCTGTTTAATTTTCAGTTCCGCTTCATCTAATTGATTCTCTGCAACCATGACAGTTTTTTCTAATTTCTGTAATCTGCCTTTTGCTGACGTTTTGAGCAATTCCAATTGCACTTGGGCAATCTCTAAATTATTGCGAGCTAGATTGACTTTTGCTTCAAAGTCCGATGGCTCAAGTTTCAAAAAAGGCTGGCCTTTTTTGACCCGTTCTCCTTCAGTTACATAAATCTCGGCAACAATTCCTTTAAGTTGAGGATCGATGTTAATCTCTGCCAAAGGGACAGCCTCCCCAGGAGCGGCTAAGGTGTCCACTAAGGGGGTCATGGCCACGGATGCCGTTTTTACCATAATGGGTTCACCTTTAGTGCGTTGGCGTGCCGGATAACCCCAACTCGATGAGTAAATTCTAGAGTTAGGATCGTTAAAGCTAGGCAACAAAATCTTGACAGTGAGAAGGGCAGTAATTCCAATAAATAGGCTGATAAGAGCAATTTTAATGAGTACAGTCCTCATCTGTACATTCTCATCGTTATAGATTTTCTTGAGGGTCATAAATTTAAGATTCGATGGGATTAATCAACAAGAGGAAGCAATACTGCTCGGTTAAGAAAAATTGTCTGTTGAGACAAGCAGGGGGAGCAGGGGATGCAGACAGAGTCTCTGATTTTTAACCGAAATGTCAAAAGAAGTCCCCATTTGACATACTCCACGCCCTATAAGTGCGTGGATTCTCTAAGCATCACTGCATAAGATTTCTGACTCAACGAGTTCGCTTACATTAAAGTCTTCTCAGTCTTTAACCCAGAGGCGATTCTCTCC
>JASJBX010000039.1 GCA_030066295.1 Crocosphaera sp. | reverse complement strand
GTTCGGCGATATTTTTTTGTTTCTAATTTAGGTTCATAATATTCTTGTCCTGATGCGTTCATTTTCACTTTAACCGTTGACTCTTGATCCGCCATTTGTTGTGTCGCTTCTTGTTGAGCGATCGCTTCTTCTAAAAAGGTTAAATAATGTTCATAACGTTCCCAATTTTCATCAATAACACAATTAGGTTCTCCCCGATGCAAACAATTACTAAATTGACAATTTCCTTTTTCTAACTGTTGTCTAGCTTCAGGAAAATAGTGAATTAATTGAGCAGGAGAACTATCTAAAGTAGGTTTATTAAATCCAGGGGTATCCGCTAATAAACCCCCTTCGGGTAACTCAAATAATTCTACATGACGAGTGGTATGTCTACCTTTTTGTAGCTTTCCTGAAACAGAATTAACTCGCTGTTCAACCGCAGGAATTAAGGTATTAATTAAACTAGATTTACCCACACCAGATGGTCCAGCTAAAATGGTAATTTTGCCCTTTAAACTGTTTTTTAGCTCTATTAACCCCTGAGAAGTTCTAACACTAATAAATAAGGGCTTATAGCCCCATTTTTCTAGGCGTTCCTGCCATGTTTTTTGTTGGGTGTAGGTCAATAAATCTGCTTTATTAAGACATAAAAGAAAAGGGATTGTTGTGGATTCAGCTTTGACCAAAAAACGACTAAGTTGCCAAGGTTCTAAGGGTGGTTCATCTAAAGCAAAAATGAGGAGAATTTGTTCTGCATTGGCCACAGGAGGCCGAGATAACTCCGTTTTGCGGGGTAACACTTGAGCGATCGCCCCTCTTGCGTCTTGATAGTCTGGTTCTTCAACCATAACGCGATCGCCCACCATCACCGTTTGTCCAATTTTCTTTAAACGGGTGCGTCGAGTACACAATAAATGAGATATAAAAGCGTTATTGTAGCCTTCTAGGGGTTGATCTAAACGGACATGATAAAAATTAGCCTGGACTGCTATGACTGTCCCAATAATCTTTGAGACGCTAGAAGCACAGGGATGGTTCAGAGACGTTAGATCATGCACAGGATCACGGGGTGACAGCAATTGGTCATTTTTCAGTTTTTCTGAATATCTGATTTTCTGATATTCTAACCAATTAACCGAAAGGACGACGTACTTTAAGAGAGAAAAACCCCTGACGATCATCAATAGTTTCCACCTGATAGCCCTCCATCGTTAGACTATCGGGAACCTGTTCAATGGGTTCTCCTGGGTCTAACCATACTTCCAGGAGGGAACCCGGGGGCATTTGCTCTAATTTTAATTTTGTGCGAACAAAATTAATAGGGCAAGGGGTTCCCCGTAGGTCTAATAAAGATACATCAGAGGTTGAAGGGTTCATTTGTGAAATAGACTCCCTAAAAACCCTTCTAAGCCGCCTTTACCATGACTTTGACCCTTAATATGGGCTAATTTTTCCAGGAGATCCCGTTCTTCGGCATTGATACGGGTGGGAATATCCACTTTAACCGTGATCAGGTGGTCTCCGCGAATGGCATCGTTACCCAGTTTGGGAACCCCTAAATTTTCCAGGGTTAGGACTGTATTGGGTTGGGTTCCGGCGGGAATGGTTAACTCTTGTTCTCCATCCACCGTATCTACGGTTACGGTACATCCTAAAATAGCTTGGAGATAACTAATGGTAATCTCCGAAAGGATGTTCATTTTGTCGCGGGTAAAGACCTTATCCGGTTCAACATAGAGGTAAACGTAGAGATCCCCTGGTGGACCGCCTCTTAACCCTGCATCGCCTTTGCGAGAGACTCTGAGACGGGTTCCATCATCAACCCCTGCGGGAATGGTAATTTTAACCTTCTCGGTCACTTGTCTGCGTCCGGCCCCGTTACAGACTTCGCATTTTTCCTCTATTATCTGCCCTTGACCGTTACAAGTGGGACAGGTAGATACTTGAGCAAAACTACCAAAGGGGGTACGGGTGGCGCGACGAACTTGGCCTTGACCGTTACAAGTGGGACAAGTTTTTGCTCCAGTTCCTGGTTTGGCCCCAGTTCCTTTACATACTTGACAGGTTTCTAGATGGGGGATACGAATTTCCTTTTCTCCACCGAAAACGGCTTCTGAGAAGTCGAGTTTGAGGTCGAGGCGTAAATCATCTCCTTTGGTTGGCCCGGTACGACGACGGGTTCCACCGGTTCCCATACCGCCGCCAAAGCCACTAAATATGGTTTCAAAAATGTCGGCAAAACCGCCCATATCTCCCATATCGCCGTAGTTGAAGCCTCCGGCCCCACTGACCCCTGCTTCTCCAAACTGATCGTAACGACTACGGGTTTCGGGTTCAGATAGCACTTCGTAGGCGCGGTTAATTTCTTTGAATCGTTCTTCTGCCCCTGGTTCTTTGTTAACATCAGGGTGATATTTTCGCGCAAGACGGCGATAAGCTTTTTTTAAGTCTTCTTTACTGGCGTTACGGTCAACCCCAAGAATATCGTAGTAGTCACCTGGCATAGATCGTTAGTTTCGCTTGCTTGTGGGTAATGGATGAGTGATAGGCTTAGTAGTTACTTTAACAAAAATGTCGTGCATAAGTCCCTACCTAAAAATACTATCAAAAATACTCATATTTTAGGTAGGGATGAATTTCGACCAAGAAATGAATCGCAAAGCGTCCATATTCTCTTATCTTATGTTATACTTTTATCATCCACATGAGTAAGTGATATGTATAAAGGGTACAAGTACAGGATATATCCCAATACCGAGCAAGAGATAGCCTTAGCCAAGAGCTTTGGCTGTTGTCGCTGGTTTTGGAATCATGGCCTAAATTTGTGCCAAAAAACCTATAAAGCAACGGGAAAAGGACTATCTAGGGGGTATATTCAAGGTCTATTACCTGGACTAAAGAAAGAATATCCTTGGTTAACTGATGCTTATTCTCAATGTTTACAGGTTGTTGCCTTAAACTTATCAACTGCTTACAAGAACTTCTTTGATAAAAAAACTAGGCTACCTAGATTCAAGTCAAAACATGGTAGGCAATCTATTAGTTATCCTGCTAATGTTAAGTTTGAGGGAGACTACCTAAAACTTCCTAAGATTGGACTGGTTTATTGTGTTCGTCATCGAGATTTTGAGGGAACTATCAAAACAGTTACCATCTCCAAAAATCCCGATGGTAAATACTATGCAGCCGTTTTAGTTGATGACGGTAACCCCCCTAATAGGGGGGATTCAACAAAAGGAAAGGCAATAGGAATTGATTTAGGATTGACTCATTTTGCTATTACCAGTGATGGTTCAAAGTATGATAATCCTAGACATTTCCCTAAGCATCATCGTAACTTAAAACGCAAACAACAAAAATTATCTCGGAAACAAAAAGGGAGTAACACCAGACAAAAAGCCAAGAAATTAGTAGCTAAAATCCACTCGAAAATCTCTCGATGTCGTGAGGATTTTCTGCACAAACTGTCCCGTAAGACGGTTAACGAAAACCAAGTGATTGCTGTAGAAAATCTTAATGTCAAAGGAATGGTTAGAAACCACAATTTAGCTAAAGCAATTAGTGATTGTGGTTGGGGAATGTTCTGTACAATGCTAAAGTACAAGGCAGAAAATGAAGGGAAAACCTACATTGAAGTTGATAGATTTTTTCCTAGTTCTAAGACTTGTCATGTTTGTCTAAATCAAGTTGATAATCTACCTCTTGATATTAGAACTTGGACTTGTGAGCATTGTCAGACCAATCATGACCGTGACATAAATGCCTCAATAAATATCAGAAATGAAGCCTTACGGATACTCTCGTTAGGAACTAGCGAGACTGCCAATGGAGGGAGTGTAAGACGGCTGGGGGGTAGGATTTCTTGCCTCTTAGACGCAACTCCCGATGAGATTGGAAGCCCCAACTATAATCTTTGATTTAGTTGGGGTAGTTCACATACTCCACTAATTTCTGGGTAATAAATAACTTAAAGCCATTCCTGTTTGCCCTCCTACTAAGGTCCAGGCCACAACTAATCCGATAACTTCTCCCAAAAAAAGGTGAGTGATTGAGTACAATATCCCTCCTACTATCCATCCGATTGATAATCCCAAAGACCAACTAATGCCACTAATAAGAATCCAGAGATAACTTTTAGATAAAATGGGCTTTAAGACTAACCATTGCCAACACCCCACCCATATTCCTGTTATCCCTCCTAACATTAATCCTGTGGTTAAACGAACAGAAAGCAAATGGGTTCGTGGGGCAAACCAACCCATAACCCCTACACTACTGGCCCCCATCCAACTCCAAGCCATAAAAGTAACTAAGATCCATAACCAAGCATGAGGTAAAAAACGACTTAAAATTAACGATTGAAAGCAGCCGATAACAGTAGCACCTAGCATGGCTTGAAATATATCTAAATCTGGAACCTCCCCAATTTCGATCCAAACCAAACTACACAAAAATCCTATCAGTGTCATCCCAGTCCAAGCGACACAGTTAAATTTGACTGGTGATAACTGGTATCGGTTTCGAGTTAGGGGCGGTCTCATAGCAGTTTTCCCTTGGGTGTATCAATACTTTGGTTCAGTTGAGTGTGGGGAGATTGGGAGACTTTTTATTTTTATTGGTTATTATAATTTCTTCACACCTGATATTTAGGCACTTGAAAATAATTAAGAAAACATTCAGGGGCAGTTTTAAAGAATAAACGCTCAAAATCCAGAAAATTTTGGCAAAAATGTGAACAGTGAATTCTCAGAAAAATTGTAATGAGATCCCCGAACTCTGATAGACTTTTGACTAAGGTTTAATTTTAAGACCACGCCCGAGAACATAAGATAAGCAGATAAGGGAGGACATACCTTGGAAAGCACACTAGGTTTAGAAATTATTGAGGTCGTTGAACAAGCGGCCATTGCCTCGGCAAAATGGATGGGTAAAGGCGAAAAAAATACTGCTGACCAAGTCGCAGTAGAAGCCATGCGCGAAAGAATGAACAAGATTCATATGCGTGGTCGCATCGTCATTGGAGAAGGGGAACGGGATGACGCTCCCATGCTCTATATCGGCGAAGAAGTAGGAATTTGCACCCGCGAAGATGCAAAGGCTTATTGTAACCCTGAAGAATTAATCGAAATTGATATCGCTGTTGACCCCTGCGAAGGAACGAACCTGGTTGCTTACGGACAAAACGGTTCTATGGCTGTCTTAGCCATCTCCGAAAAAGGTGGTTTATTCGCTGCCCCTGACTTCTATATGAAAAAACTGGCTGCACCTCCAGCAGCTAAGGGTAAAGTGGATATTAACAAGTCAGCCACCGAGAACCTCAAAATCTTAGGGGAATGTTTAGAGCGTAACGTTGAAGAATTAGTGGTTGTGGTGATGGACCGTCCTCGTCACAAAGAATTAATTCAAGAAATTCGTAGCGCAGGGGCCCGGGTTCGTCTCATCAGTGATGGTGACGTTTCGGCTGCTATTTCTTGTGGGTTTGCAGGAACCAATATCCACGCCTTAATGGGTATCGGGGCTGCTCCTGAAGGGGTGATTTCTGCTGCTGCCATGCGCTGTTTAGGGGGGCATTTCCAAGGACAACTGATCTACGATCCTGAAGTGGTTAAAACCGGTTTAATTGGAGAAAGCCGTGAAGGAAACTTGGCCCGTCTCAAAGAAATGGGCATTGATGATCCCGATCGTGTTTACACCGATAGTGAGTTAGCCAGTGGTGAAACCGTACTATTTGCTGCTTGTGGTATTACCCCTGGAACCTTAATGGAAGGGGTTCGCTTCTTCTACGGTGGAGCCAGAACTCAAAGTTTGGTCATCTCCAGTCAATCTCAGACCGCCCGTTTCGTGGATACTATCCACATTCAGGAACAACCTAAGTATATCGAACTTAAATAAAACGTTCGTAGAAGGGAGACAAGTTTTTTGTCTCCCCCAACAGATTCCATTCATCCAAACGTGAGATGAGATAGGGATCTTAGGTTTCCTTCTCTCCTCACCCTCAGAACGTTAAGATATTGATCGAAAATAGTCATAATCAAGATAAAAGATGAGACACTATAAACACTCTTATGACCTAGTGTCACTGCCCCAGAGTGACGTTGCTTTTTTAAAGTTTTATAAAGATTCTTGTCAAAGTATTTGTGATTGGGGCAACTTGGGTCTAAATTGCAAAAATTAGAAACAGTAGCACTTATTTCATTTTCGATTAACGCAAGCTTAAACCCTTGTAGGAGAACTTATGAACATTGCAGTGGTGGGCCTCAGTCACAAAACCGCCCCAGTTGAAATCCGAGAAAAGTTAAGTATCCAAGAGGCTAAAATCGAAGAAGCCTTAACCCATCTAAAGGGTTATCCCCACATTGAAGAGGTGGCTGTCATTAGTACCTGTAACCGTCTAGAAATTTATGCGGTGGTGACAGACACGGAAAAGGGAGTGGTGGAAATCACTCAATTCCTGTCAGAGATTGGTCACATCCCCTTAAGCTATCTTCGTCGCTATTTATTCACGCTGCTCCATCAAGATGCGGTGCGTCACCTGTTACGAGTGGCAGCCGGGCTGGAAAGTTTGGTCTTAGGGGAAGGGCAAATTTTAGCCCAGGTGAAAACCACTCATAAATTATCCCAAAAGTATAAAGGTATTGGTCGCTTACTCGATCGCCTCTTTAAACAAGCTATCACCGCAGGAAAACGAGTCCGCAGCGAAACCAATATCGGGACGGGTGCGGTGTCTATTAGTTCGGCGGCCGTAGAATTAGCGGTAACTAAGGTGGATGATCTAGGAAGCCGTAACATTAGCATCATCGGTGCCGGGAAAATGGCTTGCTTACTGGTTAAGCATCTCTTAGCCAAGGGAGCAACGTCCATCACCATAGTTAACCGGTCTCAACGTCGTGCTGAAGACTTGGCTAAAAAATTCCCTCAAGCTGAGTTAACCTTGGTTTCCCTGGAGGAAATGATGACGGTAGTGGGCAACTCTCACCTGGTTTTTACCAGCACCGGGGCGACTGAGCCGATTTTACATCAGGATAATCTCAAAGAAGTGGTTTCAGTTGAACAGGAATTGATGTTATTTGATATTTCTGTGCCTCGTAATGTGGCAACCAATGTCCAAGAGATGGAGATCATACAGGCTTATAATGTGGATGATTTAAAAGCAGTGGTGGCTCAAAATCATGCCAGTCGCCGTCAAATGGCCCTGGAAGCGGAAGGGTTACTGGAAGAGGAAGTGGAAGCCTTTGAACTGTGGTGGCGTTCCCTGGAAACGGTTCCCACCATTAGCTGTTTAAGAACGAAGGTTGAAGGGATTCGTGAACAAGAGTTAGAAAAGGCCTTATCTCGTCTGGGAACCGAGTTTGCTGAGAAGCATCAAGAGGTGATTGAAGCTTTGACGAGAGGCATTGTTAATAAGATATTACACGAGCCGATGGTACAATTACGGGCCCAACAAGATATAGAAGCGAGACAGCGATGTTTACAGTCTCTACAAATGTTGTTTGATCTTGAACTTGAAATTGAGATCGAAAAACAATTTGGTTAAGGTGAGTTCAGAGTTCGGAGTGTGGGGAGTGACAAGGTGATAAGGTGACGGGGGGAATATATATCAATGATTTCTCCCAGTCTCCCCCTCTCCCCCTGCTTCCTCTGCCTCCTTCAACGGGACCATTGCTTTAAGATATAGTCATGAAACTTATTGTGATCCACTTGATCCATTGCTAAAATTTTTCGCCCTTTTTCAACAACTTTAATTCTTCCTTGAGAACTTCCTGTTGTTATTACTTCCGTTTCCCATTCTTTGAGGGAAAATAAGTCCCAACGATGTAAATAAGAGGTGGCTAACACATCCCAACAATAATAGTCTTGAGGTATGGCTAACGCATAACAAAGTCCGGCTAAGTCTGAGAGTTGATAATGTCTTTGTTTGGCTAATTTTCGGATAAACTCAGGGGTCACCGGTACAGTATTCGTAATATCCAACGAACAAACAATTAAGGGGATGTTACTCTGCCAAACCTTATCAACAGCCACAGCATCCCAATAAGCATTCCATTCTGCACTCCCATCGTGTTCGGGGGCAAATTCTTTCTCTACGTTGCCTGGAACGTTCAATGCCCCTCCCATCCAGACAATTTCTTTGATTTTACCTTCAATGGTGGGATCGATGTCTAAGGCGGTGGCAACGGTGGTTAAGGGACCCGTCACCATTAAGGTAACGGGTTCAGAGGCATGGTGCAAGGTTTCTACCATGAATTGTTGCCCTGTTTGGGATGCTAAAGGGGTTTTGATGCTATCTTGTTGATTAAGGATGGGGAAATTATCCATAATCAGAGAATCACGACGATATAAAGCAGGAAAAGGATGAATTCCTCTTACGGTACTTTCAGCTACAGGAATTTGATGACATTCCATTAAATCTAATAGTTTTCTGGTCACATTAAGGGCAGCATTAATATAACAATCAGCCGGGGTGACAATAATCCCTAAAACCTCAATATCGGGCATTGTCATTAATAATAAAGTGGCTAAAATATCATCGATCGCCCCATCATGATCAAATAAGACTAATTTAGACATACGCGGTTCAGATACAATAAACAACTCTAGATTCAGAACGCTTAACAAAGGGACAATCTCTCTGTGTAACCTGTTCCTCGTTCCCTCAAATTGGGGTTTTTCTATCATATACATAAATAAATGGTGTTTGATTTAGCATAGATATTAAGCTATAATGGTGAGCATAGTTAATCAACCATATCATCAACTTCTCGAAAAATTTTATTTAAACAGTTTGCTAAACCCAAACAACTCAAAATCAAACAAAATAATTGAACCATAACCCCATAATGAATGCTTTAACGATTATTTGGATAGCTTTACCATTATTTATTGGATTTAGTATTTATTTGCTTCCCTCAATATGTCGCTATCTTGCTTTAGGAGTGGCTATTATTTCCCTGGGCTATGGCCTAACAATATCGAGTTTATCGTTATCCCTAAATTTAAAATTATTAGATAATTTCGGTGTCATTTTATTAATTGATAACTTAAGCGGTTTCTTTATCTTAACCAATGCTTTAGTGACGTTAGGAGTTATTCTTTATTGCTGGAATAGTGACAAAACTAGCTTTTTTTTCACCCAACTCATTATCTTACACGGAAGCGTTAATGCTGCTTTCATTTGTGCTGACTTTATTAGTTTATACGTAGCTTTGGAAGTTATCAGTATTGCAGCATTTTTGCTTATTGCTTATCCCAGAACTGAACGTTCAATTTGGGTAGCTCTACGTTATCTGTTTGTGAGTAATACTGCTATGTTATTTTATTTGGTGGGAGCAGTTTTAGTCTATAAAGCACACCATTCTTTTAGCTTTGCGGGGTTACAAGGATCGCCTTACGAAGCCGTTTCCCTTATTTTTTTAGGACTGTTAGCCAAAGGTGGGATTTTTGTTGCAGGGTTATGGTTGCCGTTGACCCATTCTCAGTCAGAAAGCCCTGTTTCTGCTATGTTGTCAGGAGTTGTGGTCAAAGCCGCAATTTATCCCCTGGTACGTTGTGCTTTAATGGTTCCTGAAGTTGACCCCATTATTCGTATCTTTGGTGTAGGAACCGCTTTATTAGGGGTTAGTTATGCTATTTTTGAACAGGATACTAAACGGACACTAGCTTTTTCCACTGTTTCCCAATTAGGCTTTATTTTGGCAGCACCAGAAGTCGGCGGGTTTTATGCTTTAACTCATGGTTTGGTTAAATCGTCTTTATTTTTGATGGCAGGTGTTTTACCAAGTCGTAATTTTCAAGACTTAAAAGCTCAACCGATCAAAACTTCTATTTGGATACCTTTAGTTTTAGCAAGTTTTTCAATTTCGGGATTTCCCCTATTATCGGGGTTTGGAGCTAAAATATTGACGATGAAAAATTTATTGCCTTGGCAAGTTATTGTGATGAATATTGCTGCATTAGGAACGGCAACAACCTTTGCTAAATTTATCTTTTTACCCCATACAAAAACAGGAGGCGGTAAAGCCAGTTTAAACTTTTGGCCAGCGATCAGTTTATTGTTGGGGGGTTTAGTAATTGCCAATGGGGTTTATTATCAAGCCTATACTTTTGCCAATGTTATCAAACCTTTAATTACCATTTTTTTAGGATGGTTGGTCTATACTTTAGTTATTCAAAGAATAGTGATTAAATTACCCACTATTTTTGAGGAATTTGAGCATTTAATCGGAGTAATGAGTTTGACATTAGTCGTTTTATTTTGGCTCCTGTTAGGCAATCAAATATCAATGTTATAGGAGAAAATTGAGAGACTCATTTTCCCCATACCATCCCGTCGGCAGAGGAAATTGGAAGAGATGGGTTGACAACACAAGTCTTAATGAGTATTGATTCAGCAGATTTCAGATAACAATCCTCTTGTCAATCATTTAATATTGCCTGTTCTCTTTTGCTTTGCATTTTTTAATAGGTCTTAAAATCATCTTGTTGATTTATGTCTGACTATCTAGATTATCAATTCTTATTCAGTTGGTTCAAATATTAATATCTGGTAACTAATTAAATTAAATAAACTGAAATATTCAAGTCCTTTTGCCGTTAACCAATCATTGAAATTATTGATTATGATTTCATTAACCACTGGATAAGTGGGTTGGACATTTTTGTTAATATCGATTACCTGGGATAATTTAAAATTGGTTTGCCTCGCAATAGCTTCATACTCTTTAATAGTAATGAAATTAACTTCATTGGTTGCTTTTGAACCATAAGTATCCGTGATAAGACGGCTGATAATCTCTTGTTCCAACCATCTCCATAAACCATTAATTTGAGAATTGATAATAAAATCAACAACGATTAATTGTCCTGATGGTGATAACTGTTTTCTGACTTGTTCAAAGAATTGTTTGCGACTGGGAAAAGCAAAAATACATTCTAAAGCGATCGCATAATCAAACTCATGATCAAGTTGAGGTAAGTTACAAGCATTCCCGTGAATAAATTGAATACAATTGTTGTTAATTCCTTTAATTAATTGCTTTGCTCTTTGTACCTGAACCTGATCAATATTAATCCCCACTAACTCTAAATCCGAAAAAGATTCATTCAATAAACGAATCGTTCCCCCAAAACCACACCCGGCATCTAATATTTTTGAACCATGATTAATCTGGGCTTTTTCAATCACTAACTTCGATAAATTGTTAGCAGCGATCGCAAAATCTTCTAAGGTTCCTGTCGCTTGATTGGGGTTTTCCCAATACCCCCAGTGAATATGCTTTCCAAAGGCTTTTTCTAAAGCTGGATCATCTGCAAATTTGTCAATTAAAGCATCAAAATAACCCATACAATCAACTTCAAAAATATAACATTAGCTCAATGATTATAACGTTTCTAACCGTCATCCGCATCCTTACCCTCTTCTTATTCCCTGCTATTTAAACGAAGAGTAAGTATTTATCCTCAAATGCAACCGTATCGTTTTATGAGGCCAATAAGGGACTTTATTAAAAAAGTTTACTTTTTTTTAACACTTTGTTACACTGCTTATGTGACAACGCTCAAGTCGAGCTTGTAATTCCTGATCCCAGGAAACTCAACTTTCCCTAAATTTCACATAAATTATAAGCGCATAAGCAAGGATAACTATGGTTCAAGCTAAACCGTTGACTGAGACGACTGGTTCTAAGTCTCATCAGATTATTCAGTTCGATCACCCTGTAAAATACCGCACTTCCGAATGGTACACGGGACACGGTGAAATTGTTGCTAGTGGAGATAATCGTTCTTTTGAAGTATCGGCCAGTTATCATTTAAAAGCAACCGTTAAATTAGTTAACGAAATCTTAAACCCAGATAACCCAACCTTAGCCGAAATTTATAGCAGTCGTGGCCGTTGTGTTGCCATCGTTGATCTAACAGTTGATGAGTTGTATGGAGAAGCAATCCGCCATTATTTTGAGTATCACGAGATTAATTTAGAACTATTGCCCTGTCGTGCTTGGGAATCTGATAAAACCACCCAAACCGTCAATAAATTACTAGCATTTTTAGGCAAAGATGGTTGTGATGTGTCCCGCAACGAACCCGTATTAGTGATTGGTGGCGGTGTATTAAGCGATGTGGCCGGGTTAGCTTGTGCGCTACAACACCGACGGACTCCTTATATTATGATCGGAACCACTGTGGTTGCTGCTATTGATGCGGGACCTTCTCCTCGTACTTGCACCAACGGAAGTCAGTTTAAGAATAGTATGGGTGTGTATCATCCTCCTGTTTTAACCTTAGTCGATCGTACCTTCTTCCGTACCTTAGAAACCGGTCATGTGCGTAACGGGATGGCGGAAATTATTAAAATGGCGGTTACGGATGATCCTGTTTTGTTTAAATTAATGGAAGACTATGGATCTCGTTTATTAGAGACCCATTTTGCCACCCTAGGAGAAGACGAGGAACTAGCAGAAATTGCCGATGAAGTGATTTATCGCGCTTTATTCTCCTATATGAAGCACGAAGGGACAAATATGTTTGAAACCTATCAAGATCGTCCCCATGCTTACGGACACACCTGGAGTCCTCGTTTTGAACCAGCAGCCAAGTTAATGCACGGTCATTCGGTATCTATTGGGATGGCTTTTGGTGCGACATTAGCAACGGAAATGGGTTGGTTATCCCCAGAAGATCGCGATCGCATTATTAACCTCTGTACCCTGATCGGTTTATCTGTTTATCATCCCATCCTAGAAGACATGGACATCATGTTAGAAGGGCAGAAAAATATGCGCCGTAAACGGGGAGAAGGTGGACTTTGGGCCCCGTTACCCACTGCTATTGGAGAATGTGACTACGCTCAAGAAGTTTCTTCTGGGTTGCTACAACAAGCAGTGAACCAGCATAAAACGTTGTGTGTTTCCTTGCCATCTGGGGGAGAAGGTAAGGAAATGTATCTCAGCGATCTCGGTTTAGCATAGGAGGAATTAAATCATGAGTCCATTATTAACCACACCACCGACGGCTAGACCGGTGACACCTTTAGGGATTCTAGCTGAAAAATTAGAAAATGTCCGTAAACAGGCTGAAAATGAGGAAGTGTCTGCTTCTTTATTAAACGCTTTACAAGAGGTAGAAGCCTTAGCATCAGGGATCGATCCCTATCTAGATGACTGTACCAGCGAAGAATCAGTTGCTTTAGCCAACTTAGCCCAGAAAACGGCACAAGAGGACTGGAGTAAGCGATTTTCTGACGGGGAAACCGTTCGTCAGTTGGAACAGGAAATGCTCTCCGGTCATATCGAGGGACAAACCTTAAAAATATTTGTGTCCATGATGGGTGCAAAACGTATCCTCGAAGTGGGAATGTTCACTGGTTATTCTGCCTTAGCGATGGCTGAAGCGTTACCAGAGGATGGTTGCATTATCGCTTGCGAGGTGGATCAATATGTGGCGGACTTTGCCCGCGCTTGTTTCGATGAGTCGCGCCATGGTAGCAAAATAGAGATTAAAGTAGCCCCTGCGTTGGAAACCCTACAAGGGTTAGCAGAGGCTCAAGAATGCTTCGATTTGGTATTTATTGATGCCGATAAGAAGGAGTATATCGACTACTTTAAACTGCTGTTAGAGAGCAATTTATTGGCTCCTGGGGGCATTATTTGTGTCGATAATACTTTGTTGCAAGGACAGCCCTATTTACCCGCGCACCAACGGACGGCCAATGGAGAAGCGATCGCCCAGTTTAACCGTTTTGTAGCAGATGATCCTCGGGTAGAACAAGTCTTATTACCGTTACGGGATGGTTTAACTCTTATTCGGCGGCAATAGTTCTCTGAATGATTTTATAGGGGTCAACAACCGTTGACCCCTATAAAAATGTTTTTGTTAATTACAATTTTAGATAAACTAATGACTGCTTTCTTAAAGACTATCGGTACATTGGGATTACTTTTATTGGCTTTTCCCATTAATTTTACTATTGTTTTTGTCTCTCTGATTATTAGTTGGATTATAGCACCTTTTTCTCAAAAAAAGGTAGCTAAAAATCCCAAAAAAGTCCTTTTGACGGGGGGCAAAATGACCAAAGCTTTACAGCTTGCCCGTTGTTTTGATAATGCGGGACATGGGGTTATTTTAGTGGAAACGGATAAGTATTGGTTATCGGGACACCGCTTTTCTAAAGCAGTTCAGGGGTTTTATACGGTTCCTGCACCAGAAAAAGATCCAGCAGGATATTATCAAGGACTATTAAATATTGTTCAAAAAGAAAACATCGATATATTTATTCCTGTGTCTAGTCCTGTGGCCAGTTATTATGATTCCGTTGCTGGTACTTTATTACGTCCCTATTGTGAAATAATGCACTTTGAACCTGACACTACGAAGATGTTAGATGATAAGTTTGAATTGTGCCAACAAGCACAGACATTAGGGTTATCTGCACCTCAAGCTTTTCTCATAACCGATCCTCAAGAAATTCTAGATTTTGACTTCAAAAATAATCCAGGAAGAAAGTATCTTTTAAAAAGTATTCAATATGACTCTGTTTCTCGCTTAGATATGACAAAACTTCCCTTTGAAGGGATGGAAGATTATGTGAAAAATTTGCCTATTACTAAAGATAACCCTTGGACAATGCAAGAGTTTATCACCGGGAAAGAATACTGCACCCATAGCACAGTTAGAAAGGGAAAAATAAGACTACATTGTTGTTCAGAATCTTCCCCTTTTCAGATTAATTATCAACATATTGAGAAACCAGAAATATACGCATGGGTTGAAACATTTGTCAAGGAATTAAACCTGAGCGGACAGATTTCTTTTGATTTTATTCAGTCAGAAGACGGTACAGTTTATCCCATCGAATGTAACCCTAGGACTCACTCAGCCATCACCATGTTTTATAATCATCCAGGGGTTGCTGATGCCTATCTAAATGATGGTGAGAATGAGGAACAACCTATTACTCCCTTAGCTGATAGTAAACCGACTTATTGGCTATATCACGAGGTTTGGCGGTTAACTGGCATTCGTTCTCTCTCAGATTTTCAAGCTTGGATCAAGAAAATTACCACCGGAACCGATGCTATCTTTCAAATTAATGACCCGTTACCCTTTTTCATGAATCCTCATTGGCAAATTAGCCTATTATTAGCACAGAATTTGTCCAAATTAAAAAATTGGGTAAAAATTGACTTTAATATTGGTAAATTAGTTGAAATGGGTGGTGACTAAAGGAAGTCAGAAGTTTGAAATTAAGAGATTAACATACCCAAAATAATAATGGTCGATCAAATTGGAATTATCATCACATTTGTTTTTTTCCTGCTGTTATTTACAGGGGTAGGAACCTATTCAGCGACTCAAAAAAAAGCCACCACCACTGACTACTTATTAGCCAGTCGTAACGTTAACCCGATTTTAACAGCCCTTTCAGCCATGGCCACAGGTCAAAGTGGCTTATTATTCATCGGACAAGTTGGTTTTGCTTATAAAATGGGCATTTCCGTCATCTGGTTAACCATGGGTTGGGCGATCGGCGATTATCTCGCCTGGTGGTTCGTTTTTAAACCCCTACGAGAACAGTCCGAAGCAACGGCATCGGATACGGTTTCTGCTTTCCTTGCCCAAAATATTCAGGGATATCGACTTATTTCTTTAATTTCTGCCCTTATTACCCTTGCTTTCCTCGGTTCCTACGCCGCAGCCCAACTGGTAGCCGGCAGTAAAGCCTTAAGTACCGTTTTCGGTTGGAATTATAACTTAGGGATCATCATCGGTGCTATGATTGTCGTGATCTACTGCTTTTCTGGAGGCATACGTGCATCTATCTGGACCGATGCCCTACAAGGAATCTTAATGTTAGGTTCCTTGTTACTGTTATTAATCGTAGCAGTGATTAAATGCGGTGGTTTTTCGAGTTTATGGCAATCTTTAAACACTATTGACCCAAATTTAATTAATTTTAGCCCTCAATCTCTGCCTTTAGGCTTTATTCCTTTCTTTATCGGTTGGATGGTGGCCGGGTTTGGGGTAGTGGGCCAACCTCATATTATGGTCCGGGCCATGGCCATCGACTCAGCGAAACATCTCGGTTTTGCCAGAAACTTGAAAACCAGTTTAGGGTTAATAAACTCCTTCTCTGCGTTGGGTATTGGCTTAACCGCAAGGGTATTACTCCCCGACTTAACGACATCCGGTGATCCAGAGTTGGCCTTACCTTATCTCTCTTTGGAGTTGTTACCAGTTGTGTTGGTGGGTTTGATCCTCGCCGGACTGTTTTCTGCAACCATGTCCACCGCAGACTCTCAAATCTTATCTTGTTCAGCAGCTTTGACACAAGATATCTTTCCCCAGATGTCTCAGTCTTATAAGTGGGCAAAAATTGGAACTTTAACGGTTACTGCTTTCATTTTAATGATTGCCCTACTTGAAGATAACAATGTCTTTGCCTTAGTGACCTTTTCTTGGTCTGTCTTAGCCTCCGGTTTAGGTCCATTATTATTGGTGAAAGTATGGCAACAACCTATTAATACGGTAACTGCGATCGCCATGATGATCGTAGGTATGGCCACTGCTTTGATCTGGAACTTAGTGTTAAACCTTTCCAGTGTCATCTACGAAGTGTTACCCGGTATGGTTGCAGGAATAGCTGTGTATGGGGTGTATTGGTTTGTGAGGGAACAGGGAACAGGGAACAGGGAACAGTAATTTTTCAGTTAATTAATTCATTTTTAACGATTTATTAGGAGATTTAACCATGTCCATTCTTCATATTCTTCACTTAGTTGGTTCGGCTGAAAATGAGTTTTATGGGGACTTATCCTGTCTTTATGGCAAAGACTGTATAGAAGCAACCGCTAACCCCTCTCATTATCGTTTTTCTATTGCTTATGTGACTCCCGATCGCTTGTGGCGTTTTCCTGCATCTTTAAGGAAAGAAGATATTAACACAGCCACCCCTTTATCCCTATCTCAAGCCATACAGTGGATCACAGAACAAAATATTGACTTAGTATTACCTCAGATGTTTTGTGTTGCGGGAATGACTCACTATCGCGCTTTATTTGACCTTCTCAACATCCCTTATCTGGGCAATACAGCCGAGTTGATGGGGTTAACGGCAAATAAAGCCCAAGCTAAGGCCATCGTCTGTTCCATGGGGGTTAAAGTACCCTATGGGGAACTGTTACGCCAAGGAGAAACCCCAAACTTACGGCCACCTATCGTTATTAAACCAGCAAACTCCGATAACTCTTTAGGGGTAACCTTAGTTAAAACAATGGAGGAATACGATGCAGGGTTAGAGAAAGCTTTTCAATATGCCGATCAAGTATTAGTTGAAGAATATATCGAACTAGGTAGAGAAGTGAGATGTGGCACAATTGTTAAAGACGGTGAGTTAATTAGTTTACCCTTAGAAGAATATGCAGTGAATAAAGAAAATAATCCTATTCGTAACTATGAGGATAAACTGAAAAAAGATGATGCAGGGGAATTGACTTATGCTGCAAAAGATAAGAAAAAAGCTTGGATCGTTGACAGTAATGATCCCGTAACTCGATGGGTTCAAGAAATAGCAAAACAATGTCATCAAGCGTTAGGTTGTCGTCATTATAGTTTGTTTGATTTTCGTATCGATCCCCAAGGACAACCCTGGTTTTTAGAAGCTGGTTTATACTGTTCTTTTTCCCCTAAAAGTGTTATCCCCATGATGGCAGAAGCAAAAGGTATTTCTCTTGATGAGTTATTAGAAATAGTCATTAAAGAAGCCATAAATTAAACCCGTAGGGTGGGCATTGCCCACCTTACTAATTTATTATTTAATTATTGTAGTTAATTAGGTTGAGATGAATTATTATAGATTAATCGTAGTAATAATCGTAACCCTTCATTAACGGCTGCTGAATCAGGAAAAAGATTAGCAACATCAGGATCAATTTCTACAGTAATAGATTGATTAAACGTTTCAATATACCATCTTGAATATCATTACGAATTATCGCCCGATGTTAATCAATAGAATTATACCAACTATTGGTCATCCAATCTGGGACATCTTTTTGAACATAAAGCTTAATTAAATGAGCAATTAAAATAATTAAATTACTTCTTAATACCTTTCTAGGATCTCCCATTTCTAAGTCTTCAATTAAATGCTTAATATCGATTGAATCCCAATCTTTCTGGGATAGAGCTTCAATTTGTATCTGTTTCCAAAGGGTGTAATCTGTTTCGTATATATTCATAACTTAACCTGACTATTGCTACAGTCAATACACTTATTATAGTTCATGATAGATAAAAATTGAAACCAAAGAATTTCTCATCATCAACTGCTGATCTCTGATACTTTCCAGGTTCATTAAATAACACACTGGGAACATTAACACCATAATTAAGTCGCCGTTATTGAATATGTCCACCTTGCATATATGGGAAAAATCTGTTAGGTTCATAGAACGTCATCTTTTAATAAGCTGTTGTCATCTCTGAGGATCAATGAATCAAATTGTCGAAATAATAACTACTAGCATTAATGAACTTATAAGAACTACCATTAAAGGAATTCCAGGAATTCTAGCTGCAGTTATCATTATTTTATTAACCAAATATGCTGCTGATTTTGTTTCCAAGTTAGCAGACAAAATCGGAAAAACCGCTATTAAAAGCTATTCATTACAAATCCTTTTAGCTAAAACAAGTTATGTATTGGTTTGGGTAGCTGGTGTTCTTTTTGCAGGGGTTGTCGCGTTTCCTGGTTTAAGTTTAGGGGATATTATTGCCACATTAGGACTGAGTTCGGTGGCCATTGGTTTCGCGTTTCAAGATATTTTTAAGAACTTTTTAGCCGGGATTCTTCTACTCATACAAGAACCCTTTCGTATCAACGATCAAATCATTGTCGGAGACTACGAAGGGACGGTAGAATCAATTAATATTCGTACCACCCAAATCCGAACCTATCAAGGGGAAAGGGTTTTGGTCCCCAATTCTACCGTGTTTACCAGTGCAGTTCAAGTCAGAACCGCTTTTAATTATCGCCGTACCGATTTAGGGGTAGGGGTTGATTATAATACCAGTTTACCCAAAGCAAAAGCCATTTTGTTAAGAACTATTTATGAAATTGAGGACATCTTAGAAAACCCCGAACCCGAAGTGGATTTAGTCAGTTTTGGGGATAGTTCCATTGATTTAATTGTACGCTATTGGACAGCACCTTCTCAAGCCGTGGTCAGACGTATTCAAAGTGAAACAATTATGGCCATAAAGTCAGCTTTTGATGAAGCAAACATTAATATTCCTTATCCTATTCGGACCGTTTATCATTACGACCAACAGGAATTTAATGAATATATTCCTCACGCGTCGAATGGTTCCAAAGAATACGCCAATCATCGCTAAATTTAGCAACTAGAAATAGACCCTTTTAAGTCTGTTTCTAGTGTTTTCGGCTTGGGAACATTTGATTATTCATTCACAAGTAACAACTAATCTTATTGGTCTTTCATTGTACTTCTCCTAGAGTGATCAAAGACAGACATTTTTAACTTTTGACTTTGCCCAAAGGACGCGGTAAATATTAAATTTTTTAGTGGAAATAACCCCCTATTAGGTAAAAAAGGTTTACCATGGAAGTAATAATCAAAATACCCAAGTGAGGAGAAAGTCAATTATGGATGTTAAATTAATTTTAGTTGTGTTGACGGTTATCTTTACCATTTCCTGTTTATTTTTTGGTACCAAGAACGGGTTTTATGACTCTGATAATTACGATGGTAATGGTTCAGCCCATTAATGGCTAGGGGTAAAGCTCACCGCAAAGCGGATCTCTTCGAGATTGACTCCCAAATGTACCCCCGATTCTACCACTCTCGCGTCCTCGACTAACATTCTATCCATACACGAGGACTGGTTTTGTACTCGTAATAATGGGGAACCGTAGCAACAACCACTGCAAACAATTTTCCCATCTTTCTATTATTTGTTTTGATAAAACCATTATACGTTAACTACTCTGTTTATGCACCTGAAAATATTAGTTCCCACAGAAGTTTTTGTTGATAC
>JASJBX010000222.1 GCA_030066295.1 Crocosphaera sp. | reverse complement strand
CCGCCGTCTCCTGTGATGCGATCGCTACCTTGTCCCCCTGAGACGAAGTCATCCCCTTCTCCGGCCCAGAGTTTATCGTTTCCAGTATTTCCAGTGAGGGAGTCATTCCCTTCTCCACCACTGATCCTATCGTTACCCTCCCCACCGAGTAAGGTATCATTACCGCCGTCTCCTGTGATGCGATCGCTACCTTGTCCCCCTGAGACGAAGTCATCCCCTTCTCCGGCCCAGAGTTTATCGTTTCCAGTATTTCCAGTGAGGGAGTCATTCCCTTCTCCACCACTGATCCGATCGTTACCCTCCCCACCGAGTAGGGTATCGTGGCCGGCATTTCCCCAGAGTTTATCGTTTCCAGTGTCTCCAGTGAGGGAGTCATTCCCTTCTCCACCACTGATCCGATCGTTACCCTCCCCACCGAGTAGGGTATCGTGGCCGGCATTTCCCCAAAGTTTATCGTTTCCAGTGTCTCCCCATACTAGGTCATTTCCATAGCCAGCGAAAATTTTATCATTACCCGCTTTTCCAAAAATAGAGTCATTGCCATCTCCACCATCAAGAGTATCTGCCTTATTAGTACCAGACAAAAGGTCATTTTGATCGGTTCCTACCCTATCATAAATGGACTTAAAAGCCCCATAGAAAACCCCCGCATTTACTCTTAAATCAGACGCTTCCACTTGATCACCATAAACGGTAATGGTTCCCAGTTCATCTTGGTTGTGGGCCCCGCCGTTGGCCCCTTGATTACTGATGAGGTGAATAATTGATTCTAGGATGCCATCGTTATTGACATCAACATATTCAATGTTACTTACTTCTACGGTATGACCGGCGATTTCAATTTTATCCCCTTCGCTTTTGTTAAAGTCTAAAATGACATCATTCCCAATGCCATCCACCCAGTGATCGTGGACGTTATCGTTTTCGTGGGCGACTGCTTTCCAGTTTACTTTACCAGTGATGGGGTCGGCGTGTTTTTGAGCGATCGCCTCTTTGGCATTGATTAACAGTTCAAAACGAAACTTATCGGCCCCTGATCCCCCGCTTAAGGTATCATTAGCGTTGAGAAAGGGTTGATGGGCATAAACCTTAGATTGATCGGTTGCTTGGGCAATATTGGGTTCTCCTGCATCGCTGCGACTGATTAAGCGATCGTTACCGTCTCCTCCATTAAGAACATCTTCCCCCATTCCCCCTTTGAGGATATCGTCTCCATCTTCACCGGAGAGGGTGTCATTGCCGTTATTTCCCCAGAGTCTATCATTACCGTCTCCACCCGCAATCTGATCATCTCCATGACTAGCAATAATTTTATCGTCTCCTCCCTTTCCTAAGAGAGAGTCGTCCCCATTACCACTCCAAATCGTATCGTTTCCTTCTCCTCCCGTTATGGTATCGTTGCCATCACTACCTGCTATTTTTTGACTAGCTTCAACTATTACTTGATTGGTTTCTAAAGTATGATTAACCATGAGTTTCTCCCGTCCCAATTGAATAAAAATATAATTAATTTATAAGGGTGACCATTGGAGATAGTCATGGGAAAGATCACGGTATTTTTATCAGTTAAAATACCTGAATATCATTCGTGGAAGGAATTAATAACCGATTGAAAGTGCGGAATGCACCCCCGCATTCCTGCCGACTTTAAAAGTCGGCAGGGTCGGGTGTTTTAAAACGTTGCAGTTTTGGTTTTAGAAATGTAAATAACTTCAAAAATAGAGCCTTATTGTTTTGGCATTTAACTGATAGTTTAGCATAGTATATGCTACAGAACATTAATACTACTTTGTAAGATTATTTTCTTCACATTCTCTAGTTTCAAAAATATCACGATCTCCAAAAATATTGTAATTTGACTTAATCTTTTTAATTACTTCGCGTATTGCTTCTGATGAATCTCGGCTAATCAAATAAGCTTTTAAATCTTTATTGTTACTTAAAGAGTTAGTGTAACTAGATTGAAGATAAGGAAGATAATTATTATTATTATTAATATGAACTTCAAAAAAAGCTAATGTCATAGCATTAGTATAATCAGAACTTGTCAATTCTGAATGACCAGTATTACTATTATCAACTAAATCAGCAGCTATTAAAATATCTTGAAAATTCTTGATCTTTTCGAGTAAAAACTTAAAACCTCCATCTAGTTTAATAAAAAACTCCGATTCCTCATCTAATCTGGCAGCAAAAGGTGCAGAACTTTGTCCATGAGTTTGTCCCATTTGTAATAAAAGATAACTATTTTCTGTGGTCAACCAAGAAAAAGGTAGAGCTTGCTCAAACACAAGGGGAGTAACAATATCCTTGCTTCCAGAACCAATAAAAGTCGGTATCTCAATTTTCTTTAATCCTTGAGAGCCAAAAATACTCGCATTAACAGGATTCATAGCATATATTGCTTGAATCCGTTCATCCCTAAAATTATAATCTCTCTGCTCGATTTGCAATGCTCTACATTGTAACAATAAAGAAATATTTACACTACTTAATTTAGAAGAACAATCTTTCTTAAGATATTCAAAATCTGGAGTTGCTCCTGCTACAGCTAAAGCAGTATAGCCTCCAAAAGAATGACCAAGCAAACCAACATTCTTTAAGTCTAATTTTCCTTGAAACTCAGTATCATTACGTTTTTCTAATTCATCTAACGTCTGACTAATATCTAAAGGTCGATCAACAAATTCTTCTAGTAAAAATATCTGTCGAGATAAACCGTCATAAAAATCTTTTCCCTGTTGACGATCACTTCCTATATGTTGAGGTAAAACAACAAAATAACCATAAGAAGCTAAATGTTTAGCTATATTAACAAAGTTTTCTTCTTTTGGGTGAGACATCAAACCATGAGAAATAATTACTACAGGAGTTTTTCCATCACGCCAAATTTTTGGTCGATAAGTATCAACGTAAAATCTTCTTTCTCTAAACAAAGTATGACGCTCTTTATTGGTTAAATACCAGCGTGAATCTTTTGATACTTCTGATACTCCAAAATTTCCAAATTTTTCCGGATCTAATTGATAAGAATTGATAGGAAGGTTATTATTAGCTTCTATCTCTGATAATTTAGAAATTTCGTCTCCAAGTACAGTAGTTGCTTCTCTAATAAGTTCAATTTGCCCATCAAAAGCAAGAGAATCTTTAAGATTTATTTCTATATCAACTGCTAAATTATTTAAAATACTAAGTAAACTTACTTCCTTAGTACCCTTCTCAGCATCAATAACTGATTTAACTAAAGCACCTCGTATAGCGTGTTTCCCATTACATCCTCCTTGAATATTGATAAGACTTCCAAAATAGTCAAGAATACGTAATCCTTCATCAGTGTTAAGAATACGAGATATTGAAACTGAAGGGGGGATTTTGAAGTTTTTTATAATTAAATCATCTAAAATTGGGTTCTTTAAAATCTCCCGGAAACTGGCTTTCTCGTCAACTGTTATTCCTCCAACATCAAAATATAAATTTATTTCATCAGTTAGTTTTCCTTCCTTTGCAAAATCATTTAAAGATTTTAATGATATTGAAAAGTTAAGAGAGTCATAAATAAAATGAATTTTTCTATCTTCATTTCTATTCTTATAAAAAGGAACTGTATCCTTATAAACAAAAGGTGCATCTCCATGAACAGGAACCTCAGTTAAAGTAATAGTTCCAAAAGTCAGAATACACAAAATAGAAAAATTATAAAATTTACATTTATTTATCATTTTAGCAAAGTTATCAGCAGAAACAGAATTTTAGAAAAGCTTTATTAAATAAGGCTTTCAGATGTCAAAAAATAGTGAGAGTGAACTCTTGAAGCTTAAAAGAACTTAAAGACTATTTAAAATAGTATAATTAGATATCTGTGCTTATTCATTTTTTTATCTTTTTTTTATAAGAAATATAGAAATTTATAAGGATCTTCAACTCACTGTGTCTAATAAATTTTTTCAGGCATGAATTTGCCGCTCACTTTTTCAGGCATAAGTTTGCCGTTGCGGCAAAAACAAACTTTAAATTACACACAGAATCCAATTATTAATTTTCTGTATTCATGGAGCTAAGCGGACTCGAACCGCTGACTTTCACAATGCCATTGTGACACTCTACCAACTGAGTTATAGCCCCTGGGAAGTTCCAAATGGAACTGCACGAAATAATGTGCATCATCTATAATGACTTAATCTATGGTGGTTTGTCAAGTCCTGAAACCTTAAAGATTCGCTCAAATTCTTTGTAATAAGTTAACCCCATGGGTATCTGTACCACAGGTATGATACAGTCCATAGAAATAACTGAGATTTAAGACGGTTTCCGTTTGGCGGGGACTGGTTTTCCAGGGTTTCGGGTTGTTATAAGCGTAAAAGGCTTCTACCCCATCAATGCCCAAATCAACCGCTACAGGGATGACTTTTTTAGCGGCATGGGGATATCGTTCCGGATGAGCTAAAACCGCCATTCCCCCTGCTTGATGAATTGCGTGTATCACCGTACTTGCTAACCCTTGAGTCCCCTGGGGAGACTCTCCCCAGATATAGGGCTCCATGGCGGGGTGTTCGGGATTAAAACCATAACCCAAAATATGCACTTCGATATCGAGTAAACGGGAGGTAATCTCGATTCCTGTCCACAAATGGGGTAAACTGGCTGTTGAGTCTTCTAGGGATGTTTTTTTGAGCCACTTTTGGGCTATTTCATAACCTTCAACGGAATGATGATCGGTAATAGCTAATCCTTTGAGTCCAATGTGTGTTGCTTGTTGAATCAGTTGTTCAGGGGTGAGTTGTCCATCAGAACAAATGGTGTGCATATGAAAATTATAGTCATGAGGACAACTATAAGCATTGAGCCTTGACCAGACTTCTTGTAAAGTTTGAGTATCTTGAGACGATGGTTTCGTTGAAGTTGAAACAATCATAATGATTGGTGGTAATCCGTTAAAGATTGCGTTTTGTTACGTCTTAGTAACATTTCTAAGTATAAGCGGTTTTTACTTGATTTGGTGTGATCTATAATGCAAACTTTACAGTATAAGGGTTTAGGGTCTTGTGAGCAACGATGTCAGACATTTCTGTAGAAACCAATAATTTAGGATGGCAAATCGCTCAATGGCAACAACGACTCTCGGAACGGTGGGAGTTAATGGGACGGAAGTTAGGGGAAAATCTTGCGGATATACCTTTTCCTTCTTGGTTAGATTCTCCCTTGATTAGAGTTGTCTCTCATCTGGTTTTTTGGGGAGTTATTGCTGGGTTGCTGATTTGGATCACTTGGAAAGGACAACAGTGGGTAAAATGGTATAGACGTAAACTTAAATCTCGTAACCATCAAACCACCTTCCCAAACGTCTCGGAAAGGATTCAAGCTAGTTCTGCTGATTATTGGATTATTCAAGCAAGAAAAGCACAACAACAAGGAAACTATCAACAAGCTTGTCAATTTTTATATCAGGGGATGTTACAACAATTACACGAGCGAAAAATTGTGCCACATCAATCGAGTCGTACCGATGGAGAATATGGAAAACTAATCGCCAAAATGCCCCAACCTCAACCTTATCAACAGTTACTACAGATACATCAAGAATTATGTTTCGGTGATTTTTCGGCTTCAATGTCTGTGCTAGAAACTTGTTGGCAAGCCTATAATAAAATTGAAAAATCATGATCCTATCTCGTCGTCGATGGTGGCTATTTATTAGTCTGTTTATTGGTTTTCTTATTCTCTTAACGGTGTTAATTGCTCCCACTCGCAATCGGTCGATGAGTGGGTCAACTTTTGCCGTTTCTCCTGATGGATATGCGGCTTGGTATCAGTTTATGAAGCAAAGAGAAATCCCCATGGAAAGATGGCAAAAACCTTTGAGTGCTTTAGGGGAAATTTTCCCAAATAATTCTCTAACTTTGTTGAGAATTTATGGCCGCTCTTCTCAACAGTTTGTAAGTGATGCGGAACGGGAATGGGTCAAAAAGGGCAATAGTTTAGTCATTTTAGCTGCTCAAGGTAGGGTGACTGAAGCTCCATTTACCACTACCCATAATACAGAGTTTGGTGAGGTTAAAATTGAGACAACCCGTAGAATGATAGATAATAATCAAGGTCTTCTCAGGGATAAATTCGGAGCGATTGTTGAAGATAAAGTTATAGGCAAAGGACAACTAATTAACGTAAGCACCCCTTATTTTGCAGCCAATGCTTATAAAGATTCTCCTGGAAATTATGAGTTTCTCGCTCATTTAATCGAATCTTCTCAATCTTCTAAAATATTGGTAGATGAATATATACACGGTTACAAAGATCAAGATATCAAGGAAACTGAAGATAATAATAATGTGTTTCTTTATTTATTGAAAACGCCCTTATTAATTCTTCTTATTCAAGGATTATTGATGATTTTTGTTTTGATTTTTGTCAATAATAATCCTTTAGATAAAAAACAAAAAATTGGTCAAAAGGTGGGGAATAATAGTCAGGAATATATCAACGCATTAGCCACTGTTTTGCAAAAAGCCGAAAGTCGTGAATTTGTGATCAAAACCATAGGTAAAGCCGAAACACTACAACTAAAAAAACAATTAGGATTAACAGGTGAAAAACAAGATATAGATAGCTTGATTAAAGCTTGGAATCAACAAAAACCACAATCATCTATTCCCTTAGAAACGTTACTGAAACTTCCTACAAAAAAACAGTCCTTAACCGATGCAAGGTTGCTTCAATGGATGAAACAATGGCAAACTATTCACCAGGAAATGAATTCTGATCAATCCCAATATGACCACAAATAATCAACAATTCTTAACCATCAGCCAAACCCTAGACGACATTATCATCGGTCAATCTTCTATTGTTGAACAACTTTTGATTGCTCTATTAAGTAGCGGTCATGTTATTATTGAAGGAGTTCCTGGAACGGGAAAAACTTTATTAGTCAAGGCCCTATCAAAACTCATTCAAGCAGATTTTAAACGGATTCAACTCACTCCCGATATTTTACCCTCAGATATTTTAGGGACTAATATTTTCGACTTTAATACTCGGAATTTTACCCTCAAAGAAGGCCCTATTTTTACCGAGATTTTATTAGCTGATGAAATCAATCGAACCCCTCCTAAAACCCAATCTGCTCTTTTGGAAGCGATGGAAGAACAACAAATAACCCTAGATGGGAAAACGATGGCTTTACCCCCTTTATTTTGGGTTATTGCCACTC
>JASJBX010000221.1 GCA_030066295.1 Crocosphaera sp. | reverse complement strand
CTATTTGTACTGTTTGTAGGCTGGGGTAAATTGATTTTTTTAGGCGATCGCTTATTGGTAAAGCCCTGACGGTGAGCCTTTTCCAACTCTTGTCACCCCGTCAAGGCACAATGTTAAAAATGTCACTTAAACTGGTCCAGGTTTGATTGGGACGGTATAACCAAAGGTCAATCAGAGCTAAATTTTCACTACCATTATTATCCGAAACACTACCTTGCAGAATGAGGGGTTGAGAAGGGTGATAATTGGTTAGATTGAGAGTAATAATCAGGTCACTCGGAGCCACAGGAGTATCATCATTTTCGATGATTACTTGACTTTGATCGTCGTATACTTCTATTAAACTTAAGTTATAATTAGCTTGTTCTAGCTCCAATGTTTGTCCATTAATCGTAACAATAGCACTGTCATCTTCTTGTTTAATGAGTTGAATTTCTGTGTCGGTTAATTCTTTTCCTGTGACGATAGCAGCAAATAATTCTCCTTCGTCCCCGTTTGTATCTAAGTTAAGATGTAATTTTTTATCAATAAAATGCCCGAATTCTTCTAAAAGAACTGAGACAATTAAGGAAATATTATCAATATTTTCGGCTAAAAACTCCCTAGCTATATAAATTCTAGAATCTGCTTGAGTAAATGCTCCATTAGCTTCGCCAATCTCTTTTTTCCCAACAATTTCTATTTCGGGAAACTCGAATTCTCTCCTTTTCCATTGTTGCTGTAAAGACCTGAGTTCAACCTCTCCAAAAATCTCCTTCATCTGACTTAAAAAATCAGAAGATCGTGAAAATTTTTGTAGCCAGTCTCTCACTAATAATTCAGCTTGAGTGATAATAAAAAGATAGTCATCATTGATAAAACTAAGATTACCAATTTTATTACTTTCCATTGCTCTTGACTCCATGCGATCGCCTGTTAACCGGCTTCCGATTCACTTGAAACGATTGTCTTTTTAAGACTGATCAGATGCCAACTTTCCACTAAAGCCATCAGGTAAAAGAGATAAAATTATTAAAAAATCAGAGATTTAAGGGTTAAAAATAGACAATAACCTATCTCTTTCTCCGTGACTCACTTTAGTTTTA
The DNA here is from genome assembly GCA_030066295.1 of Crocosphaera sp. GTDB lineage: Bacteria > Cyanobacteriota > Cyanobacteriia > Cyanobacteriales > Microcystaceae > Crocosphaera. The sequence goes on along the minus strand of JASJBX010000221.1, from coordinate 6,064 downwards.
GTTAGTGAGTGGATCGGAGTCATTCCACTACAATATGTATCTTGAGTAGTCTTACTTATATAGTAACGAGAAAGATAAAATTCTTGGATTCGACTTTACTTTTTGTCATACTACTTTAGTTACTTTTGGTGACTGATTAAAACAATCCTTACATTGTTTTAATTCAGCAGTCAAAGTTGAAAAGTTTATGAGAACCCAAAACCGGAGTAAGCTAATAAAGGCATTTGCAACGACTGTAAAATATGGCAACTATTAACGATAACTATCTCAAACTCAAAGCAGGATACCTCTTTCCCGAAATCGCAAGACGGGTCAACACCTTCGTAGAAAGCAACCCCGAAGCCAAAATTATTAAACTGGGGATTGGGGATGTCACCGAACCCTTGCCAGAAGCTTGTCGCACTGCTATGGTTAAAGCCGTAGAAGATATGGGCGATCGCAGCACCTTTAAAGGGTACGGGCCCGAACAAGGGTACGGTTGGTTAAGGGAAAAAATCGCAGCAGAAGATTTCCAAGCCCGAGGCTGTGGTATCGATGCCTCAGAAATATTCGTCTCAGACGGCGCAAAATGCGACACAGGCAACATTCTCGACATTTTTGGTAAAAACAATAAAATTGCTGTCACTGACCCCGTATACCCGGTTTATGTGGATACCAATGTCATGGCCGGCCATACTGGGGAAACCAACGAAAAAGGAGAATACGATGGTCTAGTCTATCTACCTATCAGTGCAGACAACAACTTCATCGCCGACATTCCCACGGAAAAAGTTGACCTGATTTATCTCTGTTTCCCTAACAACCCCACCGGCGCTACAGCGACAAAAGAGTATCTTAAAGCTTGGGTAGACTATGCCAAAGCCAACGATGCTATCATCTTTTTCGATGCTGCTTACGAAGCCTTTATCACCGACGATAGTTTACCCCATTCCATCTACGAAATCGAAGGGGCCAAAGACTGCGCCATTGAGTTTCGTTCTTTTTCCAAAAATGCCGGGTTTACTGGAACTCGTTGCGCTTTTACCGTCGTCCCCAAACAATTAACCGCCCAAGCTGCCGATGGATCGGCAGTAGAATTATGGAAACTGTGGAACCGTCGCCAGTCTACCAAATTTAATGGGGTTTCCTACATTGTGCAACGGGGGGCAGAAGCGGTCTATTCCGACGCAGGAAAAGCCCAAATCAAGGCATTGGTGGACTTTTACCTCGAAAATGCTAAAATTATCTGTGAACAGCTTAAAAGCGCAGAATTTGAGGTGTATGGTGGGGTTAATGCCCCCTATATATGGTTAAAAACCCCCCATAATCTCACGAGTTGGGATTTCTTCGATAAACTCTTACAGACAACCCATGTAGTGGGAACCCCTGGATCGGGGTTTGGGGCAGCCGGAGAGGGCTATTTTCGTATTTCTGCCTTTAATAGTCGAGAAAACGTGCAAGAAGCCATGAAACGCATTACCACGCAATTCAAAGCTTAATAAGGAGGCAGGAGTTGAAAGGCAGTAGGCAGGAGGGAAGATGTTTAGTTAATTTAAAGCTTGTCTTCTGCCTGGCCTAAAGGCTGTTAAAAATTCCTGATATTAATCCTCAGATTTTTTTATATTTTAATCCCCATTTTCTCAAACAAGATTTATCCTGAAAGGTAGAGTGGGTTTAGAAAGGATTTGCCCTAATTACCCTATCCATTCTAAATTGCTGTCATTGTCGTTACGTTGCGTGGGAATGAAAGAGATAGAACGCTACTATAGAGTCTTAGGATTGGAAGTCGGTGCCTCCCTTGAGGAAATTAATGAAGCCTATCGAGATTTGGCTTTTATTTGGCATCCCGATCGCCTACCAAAAGATAATGACAGATTGTTGGCCAAAGCAATGGCTAAGTTAAAAGAAATTAATCATGCCCGAGAACAACTGAAAAGCCATCAAATTGTCTCTCATCCCTCCAAAACTGTCTCTGTACCACGACAAAAGACCCCTCCCCATCCTTATAGTCATTATCCTCAGAGACAAGCCCAACGCCCTTATTATCGCGATTGGAGTGGTGCCGATTTAAAAGGGGCTAATTTAAAAGAAAAGGATCTTTCGGGACGTACGTTAATTCAAGCAGATTTAAGTTACGCTGATCTCAGTGATAGTTTTTTACATAAAATCAATTTAGAAGGGGCTAATCTGTTTCGCGCTAATCTGTTTCGGGCGAATTTATTGCGGGCTAATTTGCGATCCGCTAATCTACAACAGGTTAACTTAGTGGGGGCTGATTTAAGCGGGGCTGATCTCTCTGGGGCTGATTTAACAGGGGCAAAAGTGGGTTCGGGTAATCGAATTATGGTGAAATTAACCGGAACTATTCTTAAAGGGGCTATTTTACCCGATGGTAGTGTTCATCGTTAGTGACTGGTCGGGAGACCCCGCTTTGAACCGATAGGTCACAATCGGGACAATAGACCATCAAAGGCTAGACTGGGAGACAAATTAAGCTATCATAGTTCCTGACGCAGTTTAAGATTTCCTGAAATTTTTCCGCACCCATGAAGGATAATCTTTCAAATTAGGTGCATAAAATACAAGAGAAGCATTATCCGTTGGGGTGGTGCATTCTCATGAAGGGATCAATACACATTTTTAGGAGAATCATTGTAATGAAAACCATTGTCCGTCTGTTTGCTATCTTAATGGTACTAATTAGTTCGATTGGGTTTGTTGGATCTGCCGTTGCTGCTGAATTAAACCCCGTTGATGCTAAGTTAACCACCGAATACGGTCAAAAAATTGACTTGAATAACGAAGATGTGCGCGGTTTCCGTCAACTTCGTGGGTTTTATCCCAACCTGGCCGCTAAAATTATCAAGTATTCCCCTTATGACACGGTAGAGGAAGTCTTAGACATTCCTGGACTCAGTGAAAAGCAAAGACAACGTTTAGAAGCTAATTTAGATAAGTTTGTGGTAACTCCTCCTTCTAGTGAATTAAATGAAGGTGGCGATCGCATTAACCCCGGTCTTTACTAAATCTTATCTTTACTTTGACTCATCAACCCACTTCTACAAGAGGTGGGTTTTTTACTAATCTTATTTTCAGTAATTAATCAGGATAAATTCATAGTTTTGATGAATACTAAAATTGTCAGCTAAAAAATAATCAAATAACTAAGGTATTATGAAGTTAACCAATGGACTCGCACTGTTTTTAACTCTCTTTGTCGCTGTGGGTTGTAACAGTGTCCAACAAGAAACGGCGAATAGTAGCACTGCAATCGTAGAAGCAAAAGAAAATGACACAACTGATCAAAGTAACCGTGAAAAAGAGTCAAGTATAAAAGTGGGTTCTTTTGTCTCTGGAGAACATCCGACTCAAGGAACGGTTCGTCTTGTGAGTGAAAAAGAACAAACATTAATTAAACTTGATTCTGACTTTAAAACTTCAGAAATGGGACCCGATTTAGTCGTCATTCTCCATCGTTCTCCTGATGTTATTGGTTCGACGAAACCTCCTGCTTATGCAATCCAAGAAGGAGATTATGTCGTAATAGCACCTTTAAATAAGTTCAGTGGAACGCAAGAATATATTATCCCAGAAAACATTAATTTAGCAGAGTATCAATCCATTGCTATTTGGTGTCGTAAATTTAACGCCACTTTTGGGTCTGCAATGGTTAATTAACAAAAATACTTAACACCACTCTTCCTAATAAATAATAATGTCCTTGAGTTGTTAACCCCACATTATCTGCAAATGCTTCTCTTTCTTGGGGAGAATAAAAGTTAATCCCTCCAGGAGAAAAGGGAATAGAATCTAAGGAATAAAGTCGGATATAATCCACTAAATAAAAGCGTCCTTGCGGTTTCAAAACACGACTAACTTCCTTAAATACTTGTTGTGGGTTGGGATAATGTAGGAAACTAATGGTATTAAATACCGCATCAAATTCATTATCTGCACAAGGGAGACTTTCTGCATTTCCTCGGGTGAAAATTAAACGGGGATGATGTTGATTCGTCTCCCTCGCTTCTTTTAACATTCGTGGGGATAAGTCCACTCCTATTCCCTGTAAATCGGGAAAATTTGCAGCCAAACGGTTTAATAAGCGACCGGTTCCACAGCCTAAGTCTAATACATAAGCAGGATGGGGTAAACTTAAATAAGATAACAATCTTTTGTGCAGGGATTGATAGAAAATGGTGGTAAGGATGATGTCATAATTTGGAGCCCATCTATCAAAAAAGGAGGCTTTCTTGTCAAAAATTTCTTCACTCATTGCTTTGTTTAATAATACTCGTTAGACATTTCTTGTAATCCATTGACTATCACACCTTTTCCTATTGCTGCCATTTTCCATTCCTCTTCATGACGGTAAACTTCGGCTAGAATCATCCCTGTTTTTCCGTCATATTCTTCTCCTAAAAGACTGTAACGGGCGATTTCTTTATTGTTACTGAGATTTACTAAACGAACAAAGGCGTTTTTGACTTGTCCAAAGCTTTGTTGTCGTTGTTTTGCTTTATAGATATTGACAACAAAAACTAACTTAAGGATATCATCAGGGATGTTCGTTAAATCGACTAAAATTTGTTCATCGTCTCCTTCTCCTTCTCCTGTTAAATTGTCCCCTAAATGGGTAATTGCTCCTGAAAAATGCTTTAAGTTTCCAAAGTAAATAACGTCAGATTGACTCTTAAGTTTATCGTTATTGGTTAAACATAAAATGGAAGCATCGAGGTCAAAATCACTGCCTTTAAACATTCCAAAAAGTCCCTTACTTTCAGCGACATCCCACCCTAAACCACACATAACTTTAGTGAGTCCTGGGGCTTCTTTTTTCAGGGAAATTCGTTGTCCCTTTTTAAGATTAATAGCCATGATTTTCTCCTAGTTATAGTAACGGTTGAGAATAGCTTGTAAACCTCCTTGATACCCGGAACCTACAGCACTCATGCGCCATTCACCGTCTTTTTTGTAGATTTCTGCAATAATTAAGGCGGTTTCAATGGAATATTCTTCGGTTAAATCGTAGCGCAGGACTTCGTTTTTAGTTTGTACGTCAACTAATCTGACAAAAGCGTTTTCTATCTGTCCAAAGTTTTGACTTCTTTTGTCTGCTTCATGAATGGTGACAACAAAAACTAATTTTTTAACTTCATCAGGAACTTTCGTAAAGTTAACTAAAACAACTTCATCGTCTCCTTCTCCTTCCCCTGTTAAGTTATCTCCCATGTGTTCAACGGAATGATCGGGATCAGGACTTTTTAAGTTATTATAAAAGACGAGATGATTGTCAGAAATTAACTTCTCATTTTCCCCTAGTAAAAAGACGGAAACATCGAGATCGTAATCGTTACCAGTATCGACTTTTTTAACATCCCATCCTAATCCGACAAAGGCTGCTTTTAATCCTGGACTCGCCTTTTCTAAGGAAATTCTTTGACCTTTATTGAGTGAAATTCCCATAATTTTTCTTGACTTTTTCTTACTTTTGTGACAGCTATTTTAGCTAGAATAACGGTTAAGAATGGCCTGTAAACCGCCTTGATATCCAGTACCGACAGCACTCATGCGCCATTCTCCATCCTTATTGTAGATTTCTGCAATGGTTAAGGCGGTTTCAATGGAATAGTCTTCGGTTAAATCATAACGAAGAACTTCTTCTTTGGTTTCTACATTAACTAATCTCACGAAGGCATTTTCTATCTGTCCAAAGTTTTGTTGTCTTTTATCTGCTTCGTGGATAGTGACAACAAAGACTAATTTTTTAACCTCATCAGGAATCTTGGTAAAGTTAACTAATACCACTTCATCATCCCCTTCTCCTGCACCGGTTAAGTTATCTCCCATGTGTTCAACGGAATGGTTGGGATCGGGACTTTTCAAGTTATTATAAAAAATGAGATGGTTATCGGAGATTAATTTTTCATTTTCTCCTAATAAGAAGACAGAACAGTCGATGTCAAAATCGGTTCCTGTATCGGCTTTTTTAACGTCCCATCCCAATCCGACAAAGGCTGCTTTTAGTCCTGGACTTGCTTTTTCTAAGGAAATTCTTTGACCTTTACTGAGTGAAATTGCCATAATA
>JASJBX010000041.1 GCA_030066295.1 Crocosphaera sp. | reverse complement strand
AAGGGAGATGATTTTAAGCTTTTTAGGGATACATAAAGCTTTTAAATCGATATAATCCCTATTATCCTGGCTTTATCCCGTTCTTTCTTGGTTTTACCCATGATTTTTTTCTCCCATGCTCAGGTCTCCCTGCTCCTCTGCAATCCCAACTAGAGTCTTTGTGATCTACTGAATCTAAGCTGCAGCAAAAACTGAAACGTACGATCTATCAATGATTATGGATATTATCCACCTCTTGACAAAAAAGGACTTGATCCACGTATAGGTCATTAAATTTTAAAAAACAACCGTAAATACACGAAAATCCATATAAATTAGGAAATTGTCATAGATCGAATTGATATGAAAACGACCCTACCCTACTCTTCAGGGTAGAAGAATGTCAAAATATGATATAACGATCAAATCAAGATGGTAAAAAACCAACCATTATGAATTTAAGTGATATTACTCATCCAAACCAGCTACACGGTTTATCCATTCGACAATTAGAAGATATTGCCCGTCAGATTCGAGAAAAGCATTTACAGACCATTGCAGCCAGTGGCGGTCATCTCGGACCGGGCTTAGGAGTGGTAGAATTAACCGTTGCCCTTTATCAAACCCTGGATCTTGATCGAGATAAGGTGATCTGGGATGTGGGCCATCAAGCCTATCCCCATAAAATGTTAACCGGTCGTTATCATCGTTTTCATACCCTACGGCAAAAAGACGGTATTGCTGGCTACCTCAAACGCTGCGAAAGCCCATTTGACCATTTTGGGGCCGGACACGCCTCTACCAGCATTTCTGCTGGCTTAGGAATGGCATTGGCCAGAGACGCTAAGGGAGAAGATTATAAAGTTGTTTCGATCATTGGGGATGGGGCCCTGACCGGTGGCATGGCCTTAGAAGCCATTAACCACGCCGGACATTTGCCCCAGACTAACCTGATGGTGGTCTTGAACGACAACGAAATGTCTATTTCTCCCAATGTGGGGGCAATTTCTCGCTACCTGAATAAAGTTCGCCTCAGTGATCCGGTCCAGTTTCTTTCGGATAATCTCGAAGAACAATTTAAACATTTACCCTTCTTCGGGGACTCCTTGACCCCGGAAATGGAACGGGTGAAAGAAGGGATGAAACGCTTAGCTATGCCTAAAGTTGGGGCGGTGATCGAAGAGTTGGGCTTTAAGTATTTTGGCCCCATTGACGGTCATAACTTAGAAGAACTCATTTCTACTTTTAAACAGGCCCATAAAACCCCTGGCCCTGTGTTTGTTCATGTGGCCACGGTCAAAGGGAAAGGCTATGAGTTAGCAGAAAAGGATCAAGTGGGTTACCATGCCCAAAGTCCCTTTAATCTAGCCACGGGTAAGGCGATTCCTTCCAATAAACCCAAACCTCCCAGTTATTCCAAGGTGTTCGCCCATACCCTCACTACCCTGGCCCAAAACAATCCCAAAATTGTCGGTATCACGGCAGCCATGGCCACCGGAACCGGTTTAGATAAACTCCATGCTAAACTGCCCAAACAATATATCGATGTGGGTATTGCTGAACAACACGCGGTGACGTTGGCTGCTGGTTTAGCCTGTGAAGAAATGCGTCCCGTGGTGGCTATTTACTCTACTTTCTTACAACGGGCCTACGACCAAGTGTTGCACGATGTGGGCATCCAAAATCTTCCCGTTTTCTTCTGTTTAGATCGGGCTGGTATCGTGGGGGCTGACGGACCGACTCACCAAGGATTATACGACATCGCCTATCTGCGTTGTATTCCCAATTTAACCATTATGGCCCCGAAAGACGAGGCAGAATTACAACGGATGGTGGTCACTGGTATTAACTATACCGATGGACCCATTGCCATGCGTTATCCCCGTGGCAGTGGTGTCGGTGTTCCTTTGATGGAAGAAGGGTGGGAACCGATTCCAGTGGGTAAAGGCGAAATTCTCCGCAACGGCGATGATGTGCTGATTGTTGCCTACGGAACCATGGTGCATCAATCGTTACAAGTGGCTGAACTGCTGAAAGAACACGGAGTGGAAGCAACGGTGGTCAATGCCCGTTTTGTTAAACCCTTGGATACGGAGTTAATTGTGCCATTGGCGCAACGGATTGGTAAGGTGGTTACGTTAGAGGAAGGCTGTTTAATGGGTGGTTTTGGTTCGGCTGTGGCTGAAGCTTTATTGGATCATGACGTGGTTGTGCCGATTAAACGGTTTGGGGTCCCTGATAAATTAGTAGACCATGCTAAACCGGATCAATCAAAGGCTGATTTAGGATTAACCAGTCCTCAAATGGCTGAACAAATTCGACAACTTTTCTTTAATGTACCTCAACCTTCTGTGGTGAGCTAACATTAAATAATATTTTTAGGGGGAATTAATTAATTCCTCCTACTAACTAAAAACCCTACTGCTAGGGTTTTTTTTCTGGGCGATCGCAACCAAAAAAGATCCTCTACTATTGACGATCAACACCCCAATATTTACACGCAGCGTAAGCTAAGGTGACAACCCCTGTGATAATGGAAGATTCATCCACTTCAAATAAGGGATGATGTAAAGGATGATTGAGTTTATTTTCTTTGCCAACTCCCAGACGGAACATAGTTCCCGGGGCGTGTTCTAAATATAAGGAAAAATCTTCCGCCCCTAGGGAGGGTTCTGGTAAAATTTGCACCTGATCGTTGCCCCAAGCCTCTCGACAAGCACTCTCTAAAATTTGGGTTAACTGTAAATCATTTTGAACCGAAGGAACCCCACGACGGTAATTCATTTCGTATTTTGCATGGTAAGCGTTACAGACATTAGCAATAATTCCCTCGATCCATTCGGGTAAGTTAGCATGGGTTTCTGGGTGTAGCGATCGCACCGTTCCCGCCATTCTCACCTGATCCGCAATCACATTCGGGGCCCGACCCCCTGTAATTTGTCCAATGGTTAAAACGATAGGACGTAACGGGTTCTGGGTGCGACTGATAGCTTGTTGTAGAGAGGTTATCACTTGAGAGGCGATCCAGATGGCATCCACCGCTTCATGGGGACGGGCCCCGTGGCCAGACTCCCCTTGGATAAAAATTTCAATATCATCGGCTGCTGCGGTTAAGGCCCCGTAACGAATGCCCACAGAACGGGCTTCAAGGGACGGAAACACATGAACCCCAAAAATGCTATCCACATCTCGCATCGCCCCGTCTTGCACCATCCAGCTTGCTCCCTGGGCAATTTCTTCGGCCGGTTGAAACAGAAAACGAATGTTACCCGGTAAGTGTTGTTTTAACTGGGACAAAATCATGGCAGTTCCCAGGCCAACCGTCGTATGAACATCATGGCCGCAGGCGTGCATCACCCCCGGTTTACAGGAGGCAAAGTCGAGTTGTGTTCGTTCTTCGATGGGTAAGGCATCCATATCGGTGCGGATGGCTAAAATACCTTTTTTTGTCCCATTTCCCTCTAAGTTCCCCACAACACCCGTTTTGCCCACCGCTTCTTGTACATGAAGTCCACAGGAAGACAGTACACCTGATACGTAGGCCGCCGTTTGGTATTCTTGTCCACTTAATTCTGGATGGGCGTGGAAATGACGGCGTATTTCAATCAGTCGGGGTGCTAAGTCTTCAGCAAGGGTTTTGATTTGGGAGAGCATAGGAAGTTTTTGGGATGTTACCTTAATGCCATATTAATACATTTGTCAATGAGTTTATGGCCGACAGCCCACTTCAGAAGTTTTTGACTTTCTTTGTTTTCAGATTCGAGTTCAGAGATTTTTTTAACGTATAACTGTAAAAAATTGGTCAAGAGTTTAGTTAAATTTCGGTAAAATCTCTTAAGTTTACAAGATTTTTACTTTCTCTTTCTAAGATAATGGCCAACAATCTTAAGAAAACCTAATTATGGTGTGAGGGGAAGCAAATTATATATAAGCCAATCTAATTAGTTGGCTAATCAACCAAGATAAACTTTATCTGAGTCAATAGTTCGGACAAGCTTATATTTAATTTTGAGGTGGTAGATTGTAGCCCTATTATTCGGAGAAAATCATGACTATAAACCTTCCCGTGAGTATCTGTGCTTTGCTCATCGTTTTTACTTTGTTATTGCGGACTAAACCGACAATTTTAGAGATAAATTTGAGACTAAAAATGAGAAAATAATATCATAGATAAATATTTTTTTCCTCAATACTGCTCTGTTTTAGTATTCTCCTAGGTGTAAAACTAGGTTCCATATATTAGTTGATTGGAACTTGTTTTACACTTTTCTTATGGTCTAGAAGTCGAACATAAATAAATCCCACTCTATCAATTGTCAATGAGCAATTATCCATTGATACACTCATGTAAACATACCCATCACCCTGCTCCTGTCCCCTCCCTCCTCTCAACGGTAACGTTTATTTTTGTCCAGTTACTTAGTAGTCCAAAAACAATTTGATAACTCAACCAGGACAAACTTTATCTTACCGAAAAATAGTAAAGACGAAATGTCAAAAACTGGTCAAGAGTTTGGTTAAATTTTGGTAAAATTTCTTAAGTTTACAAGATTTTTACTTTCTCTTTCTAAGATAACAACCAACAAGGGTGAAAAACCCTAACTATGGTGTGAGGAAAGGAAAATTATGTACCTGTCTGATGATAATACTAGAGGTTCAGTCCCCTTTAGAAGAACTAATCGAGCCGTTTGGGAACCTTTTCCCAGCAACAACTTAGTTCGTATCTTGGAACGACAAGCCACTGAGCAACCTTCAAAAATAGCCTATACTTTCTTAGATCGGGGTGAAACGGAACAATGTGCCTTAACCTATGAAGAATTAGACAAAAAAGCCAGAGAACTTGCTGCTATTCTCCAAGAATCTAAGTTACAAGGGGAAAGAGCCTTATTAATGTACTCTCCTGGTATTGATTTTATTATTGCTTTTTTCGCCTGTCTTTATGCCGGTGTGATTGCAGTTCCTATTTATCCACCACGACGGAACCAATCCCTAGATCGATTAAAAGCGATTATTGATGATTGTCAAGCTAAAGAAGTATTAACCACCAGTACCATTAAACATAATCTAGAAAACAGCATTACTAGATATCGAGAATTAGAAGGGCGTTTTAACTGGATAGCCACCGATGAATTACCCAGACGAATCAATGCTGATCAGTTTCAACCGATCACTATTGCTCAAGATGATCTTGCCTTTTTACAGTATACATCTGGTTCCACTGGCAATCCCAAAGGGGTGATGGTGAGTCATGGAAATTTAGTCCATAATCAAAAGATGATTCAACAGGCATTTGGCCATACCGAAAGGAGTAAAGTGGTGGGATGGTTGCCCTTGTTTCATGATATGGGACTGATTGGCAATGTGTTGCAACCCCTTTATATGGGAATTCCTTGTACATTGATGTCTCCCGTAGACTTTTTACAAAAACCCTATCGTTGGTTAAAGGCTATTTCTGAATCTCAAGCCACCACCAGTGGCGGACCGAACTTTGCTTATGAGCTATGTATCCGTAAAATAACCGACGAACAAATTGGAACCCTAGACTTAAGTAGCTGGCAAGTGGCCTTTACCGGGGCCGAACCCATTCGGTCCCAAACCTTAGAAGCCTTTGCTGAAAAATTTGCTCCCTGTGGTTTTCGTAAAGAAGCCTTTTATCCTTGTTATGGCATGGCTGAAGCCACCCTCTTTATCACTGGCGGTTTGTCATTTAAAGCCCCCCAATACAAAACAGTCGACGAAAAAGCTCTAGAAGAAAATAAAGTCATTGAAGTCCATACCTCAGCAGCTAGTAGTCGAACCCTGGTCAGTTGTGGCCACGAATGGTCAGGACAACAGGTCAAAATTGTTAATCCTGATACCCTAATCGAATGTGATGATCATCAAGTGGGAGAAATTTGGGTATCAGGGCCAAGTGTCGCTCAAGGTTATTGGCAACAGCCCCAAAAAACAGAAGAAACCTTTAACGCTTATTTATCAGACACCCAAGAAGGTCCCTTTTTAAGAACAGGAGATTTAGGGTTTCTCTCCTCAGACAAAGAACTCTTTGTCACCGGTCGCCTCAAAGATGTCATCATTATTCGCGGCCGTAATCATTATCCTCAAGATATCGAATTAACCGTTGAACAAAGCCATCCCGCTCTAAGAGAGGGTTGTGGGGCTGCTTTTGTCCTTGGGGATGTTGGTAACGAACGACTGATTATCGTTCAAGAAATCGAGCGAACCTATTTACGAAAACTCAATCAAATAGAAGTCAAAAGAGCCATTCGAGAAGCAGTGGCTAAACATCATGGCTTACAAGCTCATGAAATTATGTTAATTAGAACCGCAACCATTCCCAAAACTTCCAGTGGTAAAATTCAACGGTATCGCTGTAAAGAGCAATTTTTAAGTGAAAGGTTGGATTATTTAGCTTCAAGCTCTCCCTCTTTACCTAAACTGCCCCTAAAAAGAACTGCTTAGGATTCATCCATAAATTAACCATAAGTGTTAGTTTTCTGGCACCTTTTGGGAAATCTAAACTTGTAAACTTAGTAATTGAAAAGACGTCCTATGACTTCTGCACAGATAAAACCATCGTTTACTGTATCAAGTTCCTCATTAGGAGCGATTAAAAGACGTTTCATTATCAGTCTCAATATTCTTTATGTTATCGGTGTTATTATCGCCATTTATCAAATTTTCACCCATCAAGTAGGTTGGTTTGAGATGGCAATGTTCTTGTCGATGACCATCTGTAGTAGTCTTGGCGTTACAGTCGGTTATCATCGTCACTTTTCTCATAAAGCATTTAAAGCTCACCCGATTGTTCGCATTGTTCTGGGTATTTTTGGCTCTATGGCCGGTCATGGTTCGCTGATTGCTTGGGTTTCAGTGCATCGATGTCACCATCAATACAGTGACCAACCAGGGGACCCCCATTCCCCCCGTTTAGATGGAGATGACATGAGCGGAAAATTGCGGGGTTTATGGCACGCTCATTTAGGGTGGTTATTAGATGATAATCTGCCTAATTCATTAATCTTTGCCAAGGATCTCATCCAAGATAAACCCATTGTTGTAGTTAATCGTTTATATCCTTTATGGCTTATTTTGGGCTTTTTGCTTCCCTCTGTTATAGGAGGGGTGGTCACCCATACATGGTATGGAGTAATGCAAGGATTTATTTGGGGTGGTTTAGTCAGACAAGGTTGGACATTCCATAGTGGTTGTACCATTAACTCCATCGTTCATGTTTTTGGTCAACGTTTCCTGTCCAGTCATGATCATAGTAAAAATAATATCTGGTTAGCCATTCCCACCTTTGGCGAAGGATGGCATAATAATCACCATGCTTTTCCTCACTCGGCGAAATTCGGTTTAAAATGGTGGCAAATTGATTTAGGCTATGGGTTGATAAAAGTTTTACAATGGATAGGTCTGGCTTGGGATGTGAAAATTCCCAGTTATGAAATGATTGAGGCCAAAAAAATTGCCTAATATCTCACCTTGAATCTGTATCTGATAGTTGTTGATTAAGTTGTTGCATCTTTACTCTGAATTTATTGGGAGACAATCTTATGAATCCTCAAACACCTCGCATCACTGAAAATTTTAATTATTCTGACATTGAAAACTGGTTAGTGTCTTACCTATCCAATTTATTAGAAGTGGCTCCTGAAACCATAGATGTGAGCCAAACATTTGAGAGCTATGGTCTGGACTCTTCAGCCGCAGTGGGTCTGAGTGGAGATTTACAAGAATGGCTGAAAACCGAGCTTGAGCCAACTCTATTGTTTGATTATCCTACCATTGAAGCGTTATCCAGTCACTTAGCTAACAACAATTAAGAGATTGGGTAGAAACTATAGTTAACTGGCAATAATGTATTTTTTTTGAAAAATTCAACGACGATATTATTGCTCAAGTGGCTTAACAATAGAGAAAGAAATCAATCACCAGGGATTTTTGGGAAGTTCATGACCTTGAAATCTCTTGAGTTGTCTCATTGATACCCTGGTATCTATGGGCGAAACGTTTATGCTAGGAGATATCTCGGAATTTCCGATGATTTAAAAGAAGGTTATGGTAGAACATATTGCAATTATTGGTCTAGGTTGTCGCTTTCCTGAAGCTAAAGATGTAGAAAGTTACTGGGAATTATTGAAGCAGGGAAAAGATGGTATTAGAGAAGTTCCCCCGGAACGCTGGAATGTTGATGATTTTTATGATCCTCAACCCGTAACACCCGGTAAAATGAGTACCCGTTGGGGTGGTTTTGTTGATGGAGTGGATCAATTTGATCCTGGATTTTTTCAAACTTCACCCCGAGAAGCTGAACAAATTGATCCCCAACAACGGTTATTTTTAGAGGTGGCCTGGGAAGCTTTGGAAAATGGGGGCATTATCCCCAGTCAACTCTCTGGTAGCCAAACAGGAGTCTTTGTCGGCATTAACAACAGTGACTACAATCGCATGAGTTGTCAAGATTTTGATTTAATTAATGCTTACACTGGTATCGGGACAGATATCTGCATTGTTGCTAACCGTTTATCCTATTTTCTGAATCTCAAAGGGCCAAGTCTAGCGATTAATACCGCCTGTTCTTCCTCTCTGGTGGCCATTCACTATGCTTGTCAAAGTTTACGACTGGGTGAATCTAATCTTTGTATTGTCGGGGGTGTCAGCTTAATGCTCTCCCCAGAAGTAACGATCACCTTTTCCCAAGCCCGGATGATGTCAGCCGAGGGTCGTTGTAAAACCTTTGATGCGGCGGCGGATGGCTACGTTCGAGGAGAAGGATGTGGGGCCATTATCCTCAAACGTCTCTCCGATGCCCTGAAGGATGGAGACACCATTCAAGGGATTATTCGGGGATCAGCTATTAATCAAGATGGTTTGACCAATGGACTGACAGCCCCAAACGGACCGTCTCAACAGGCCGTCATGGGTCAAGCCCTGAAAAATGCTGACCTACAACCCCACCAGGTTAGTTACATCGAAGCCCACGGGACCGGAACCCCCTTAGGAGACCCCCAGGAATTTAGATCCATTACCACCGTATTTAAACAAGGAAGACAACCAGAACAAACCTGTTGGGTGGGTTCTGTGAAAACTAACATTGGCCACCTCGAATCAGCTTCAGGGATAGCGGGGGTGATTAAAACCGTTCTCTGTCTTCAACACCAAACCATCGTTCCCCATCTTCACCTCAAGCAACTTAATCCCTATATTTCCCTCAAAGATATTCCCTTTGCTATTCCCCAAGAATGCACCCCCTGGACCACCACAACGGAAAAACGCTGGGCTGGGGTTAGTTCTTTTGGCTTTGGCGGAACCAATGGCCATGTCATTTTAGAAGAACCTCCCTTCTCGGAGTCAACCGTCACCACCGAAGTCGCTAAAAATGACCCTCCTTACCAGTTATTAACCCTCTCAGCCAAAAGCCAACCGGCCTTACAAGCATTGGTTGAACGTTATCATAACTTTCTCAAAACTCATCCGTCCGTTGCTCTCAAGGATGTCTGTTTCACCGCTAATACCAAGCGATCGCAATTTGAAAACCGACTGGCCATCGTTGCCGCCTCTTCTGAAGATTTACAGCAACAACTCACCACCTTGATTAATCACCCAGACGAAGAGAGCATTCGGGGTGTTGCCCCCCGTCGTCAACGGCCAAAAATGGCTTTTCTGTTTACCGGGCAAGGGTCCCAGTATGTGGGGATGGGACGGCAATTATACGAAACCTCATCTTTGTACCGTTCCCTGATTGATGAGTGCGATCGCTTATTGCAACCTTATCTAAAAACGTCGTTGTTAAGGGTTTTATACGAAGAAAACGCTCAAAATCTCTTAGATCAGACCCTCTACACTCAACCTGCTTTATTTGCTCTCGAATACGCTTTAGGCAAATTATGGCAATCTTGGGGTATTCACCCGGTGGCTATGATGGGACACAGTGTAGGAGAATATGTGGCGGCTTGTTTGGCGGGGGTGTTTAGTCTCGAAGAGGGACTCAAACTCATCGCCCATCGCTCTCGTTTAATGCAAGCTTTGCCAGGAAATGGGGCAATGGTGGCAGTTTTTATCCCTGAAGACCAAGCCCAAGCTTTAATAGAACCCTATGGAGAAACTGTCGCCCTTGCAGCCATTAATGGGCCTAATAGTGTGGTGATATCGGGGGAACGCCACAGCATTGAGGGGTTAACCACTCTCTTTGAAGGTCAAGGTATTCAGTTTAAAGCGTTACAAGTGTCCCATGGGTTCCATTCTCCCTTGATGAAACCGATGTTGACTGAATTTGAGCAAGTGGCCCAAGAAATTACTTACCATCCCCCAACCATCCCGATTATTTCTAATCTTACTGGGGAAGTGGCCACCGATGACATGGCAAGTCCTGACTATTGGTGTCGTCATATTCTACAACCAGTCAACTTTTTGGCCGGGATGCAAACCCTGGCAGCACAAGAACTTGATGGATTGCTCGAGATTGGTCCTAAACCCATTTTACTCGGCATGGGCCGTCGTTGTTTACCGGAGGATCAAGGTATTTGGTTGCCCAGTCTCCGTCCGGGTTATGCTGATTGGCAAATTCTCCTAGAAAGTTTAGGGGCCTTATATGTCAAAGGAACTGCCATTAATTGGGATAATTTTTATCAAGATGTTCGGGTTAAGATGGTTTCTGTTCCCACTTATCCTTTTCAACGTCAACGTTATTGGCTTCAATTATCGGATAAACGAACTTATGTTCAACCATCTGTGACCCCAAAAAGAGAGGAAGTTACCCCTTCTAAAATTGAACAAAAACAACTGAGAGATACCCTAAAACATACGTCTGATCGCTCTCAGCAAGAAGCTCTTTTAACTGCCTATATCGCCAAAAAAGTGCTGAAGGTGCTGAAACTTCCTTCTTCAGAACACATCGATTATGAAACTCCCCTGAGTATATTAGGGTTTGATTCCTTAATGTTAATCGAGCTTAAAAACTTGATGGAAAAAGAGTTGAAGATCACCTTTCCGGCGAAAAAACTTTTAAACACGATTACCCCTAAGAAACTCACCGAAGAATTGATGGTGCAACTCACACAAGAAACAGGAGAAAGCACTATTATCGAAGAAGATAAACCTCATAATTGGTTAGAACTCTATCAACCTCAACCTCAAGCTGATTATCGTTTATTTTGTTTACACCATTTAGGAGGAAATGCCTCACTATTTCAACCATGGCAAACGGAACTATTACCGAAAGTTGAAGTATTCCCCCTACAAATACCGAGAGGATTAAATAATCTTAACCAAGCCCAGAAAAATCAATTCTCTACCATAATTGAACAAGTAACTCGGGTTATTACTCCCTATCTTGATAAGCCTTTCGCTATTTATGGTCATAGTATGGGCGCGATCATGGCGTTTGAATTAGCCCATCAAATTCGTCAGCAACAAGAAAAAAATCTCTGCCATTTATTCGTTAGTGGTGGGTTGGCTCCTCAACATTTTCAAAGGGTTTTGGAGGAGAAAAACTGGTCCTTAGAGGAAATTTTAAACTTATCTGAGATTCCTCAAGAAGCCCGTGATGACTCCTCGATCATGGAAGAAATTAACGCAAATTTCCAAGCTGATTTACAACTATTAAAAAGTTATGTTTATACCGAAAGTCCCCCCCTAAATTGTCCCATTTCTGCCTTCAGTGGACAAGCAGATCCTCTGATTAAAAAAGAGGATTTATTATCCTGGGCAGAGCAGACTAGAATTGGATTTCGATTGATGATGTTGCCCGGTAATCATATGTTTCTGATGGGAAAAAGTCGTAAACTTTTGTTAGAAACGATTTTAAAAGAAATAGAAGTTTCTATAATGATATCTGGTTGAACAACCGTTATCCATACCCATTAGTCAACGCCTAAAAATGATAGGAAACTCTCAAGGGTATCGACAAGACGAAATGACAAGACATAGACTTTATTCTGAGGAATTTTTTCAATGACTTCTACTGGTTCTTATGACATTCAACAACATAATGTTACCCCCGAAGCTGAATTACAACGGTTAAAAACCCAAGCAACAATCATCTGGAAAAAAGAAGCCAGAACCTTAGAATGGTTTGGGCTAAAAGATGGAATGTCCGTGGTAGAAGTGGGGAGTGGTCCAGGGTTTACCACCGAACAATTATGCACCTTATTGCCCAACAGTGAAATCACCACCGTAGAATTAGATCCTTTTATGGTGCAACAGGCACAAACTTATTTAAAAGATAAAGGTGGCGATCGCGTTAACTTTGTGCAAGCCTCGATCACTGAGACGGGATTACCGGATAATCGTTTTGATTTTGTCTTTGCTCGTCTGATTTTTCAACATATTCCTGAACCTGTGGCGGCAGCCACAGAAATACGACGGATTCTCAAACCAGGGGGAAAGCTGGTGATTGTGGACACGGATGCTGATCTCTATGGACTCTTTGACCCGCCTAATGGCGATTTTGCCATGGCTATTGATAAGTTTAGTCAAGCGTCTGCTGCTTTGGGTGGTAACTTCCGCATCGGTCGCTATCTCTGGCGTATCCTACAAGAAGCCGGGTTTGAAAATTTGGACTTAGAGGCTGTGGTTACTCACAGTGATGAATTAGGCATGGACCCTTTTGCCATTCACCCCCTCAATGTAACTCTATTTTTACGTCTGGTCAAAATGGGCTTAATGACAGAGGAAGAACTGGCCAGTCTCAGTCAATCTAGAGAAGACTTTTTAGCTTCTGCTCATCCTTTTGTGCTTTTGATCTGGTTAATGGCCTGTGGTGCTAAACCGGCCCACTAAATTGTTAATCCGTTCGACATCTGTGATCAGGCAGAAGAATTAAAAGGACAAGTCATGACTCCTATTTTTTCTCTGCCTATCCTCCACTTTTTTTTAAATCATGATAAACATGAGGTTTTAAACAAATGAAACTCAATCATAACGAAACTCAACAGCATGGTGATACCCACCATAAACATCTCATTCTTGGGGCCGGTTTTGTCGGTTTAGGCATGGCACAGGCCCTCAAAGAAGCGGGCATTCCTTACGATCAAATCGATGCCAGTGATGAAATTGGGGGCAATTGGTATCATGGGGTTTATGAAACGGCCCACATCATTTCATCCCGCAACATTACACAATTCGAGAATTTTCCCATGCCGGCCCATTACCCGGACTTTCCCAGTGCCAAAAATATACTCGATTATTTGCATAACTTTGCCGATCACTTTGACCTACGTCCCCAGATTGAACTCAATCGTAAAGTGACTTATATTCGACCCATGGAAAATAATTTCTGGGAAGTCACTTTCGCCAATGGTGAACAACGAGTTTATAAAGGGGTATTACTATGTAATGGCCATCACTGGTGTAAACGTTTTCCTGAGTTTGAAGGCAGCTTTAATGGGGACATTATCCATTCAAAGGACTATAAACGACCAGAAGAGTTAAAAGGAAAGCGCGTGTTAGTCATTGGTTCAGGCAACTCGGGCTGTGATGTGGCTGCTGAGTCGGCTAGGGTGGGGGCTAAATGTGTGATGAGTATGCGTCAGTCTCCCTGGTTTATTCCCAAATCATTTGCGGGGGTTCCCGTGGTGGACTTAATTAAATGGTGGATGCCGGAATGGTTACAGCGACTGATGGTTTATGGCATTATTCGTTTAACTTTCGGTACCCATCAAAGTTATGGGTTGCCTGAACCTCAATATCGGCTTTTTGATCGCCATCCCACGTTAAATAACGAAGTCCCTTACTATATTAAACATGGTCGTATTACCCCAAAACCAGCCGTTCGTCGTCTTGATGGTTGGGCAGTGGAGTTTGAGGATGGGACTCGAGAGGAATTTGATCTGATTGTTTGTGCCACAGGGTTTCATTTAGCTTATCCGTTTCTTCCCCCAGAATTACAACGGATCGATGGTTCGGTGGTTAAATGTTATGGACAAGTCTTTCTTGAAGATTATAAAGGACTTTATTACATCGGTTGGGGACAAGTTCGTGGTGGGGTGGGTTCTTTAATTTCTGCGTTTGCTCCTCTTTTTGTGCGTTATCTTCAACTACAAGATAAAATCAATGTTCCTATCGGTTTAATTCTCAAAGAGTTAGGACAAAAATTGCCAAAAACCCATTTATTTGATCCCCATCAAATATTTATTGAGTTGAAACTCAATAAAGTCTTTTTTGATTTTGTTACCCGGAAAGCTGATCGTATTGACGCTAAATATCCTCAATTTAGTAATGAACCGCTTTCTCCTTTATCATCGGTTAAAGAAACTCAAGATACTCCCTTAACCCAGGAAGCTGTTCTGACACCTAGTACCTAACAGATATGGAAAATGTGAGGAAGCAAAAAAATTTCGCAAGGGGTTAACATTGTTAACCCCTTTTATATTTCTGAAACAGAAAGGTGAAATCGTACGTCTACACGGCCTATGACCTAAAATATACTATCGATCAATCATAAAATTCTGGTCATTTTCGACATCATCACTGACAATTGATACATTAATCATCTAGCTATATATAAAATTATGTGTGGAATTGTGGGCTATATTGGCACAAAAACAGCAACCGACGTATTAATCGACGGTTTAGAGAGATTAGAATACAGAGGCTATGATTCAGCCGGTATTGCCACCGTTTTAGAAGGTAATATCCACTGTACTAGGGCAAAAGGTAAACTCTATAACCTACGAGAAAAATTAGAACGGGAGGTTAACCCTTCGCAAATGGGTATCGGCCACACCCGTTGGGCCACCCACGGTAAACCGGAAGAACATAACGCCCACCCTCATCGGGATAATAGTCACCGAGTGGCGGTGGTGCAAAATGGTATTATCGAAAATCATCAGGAATTACGGGAAGAATTAATTAATAATGGATGTGAATTTGCTTCAGAAACCGACACGGAAGTTATTCCTCATTTAATCGCTCAATATCTCCCCGAAACCCTTGATTATGATGGTTTGTTAGAAGCGGTACAAAAAGCCATCCACCGTCTCAATGGGTCCTTTGCGATCGCCGTTATCTGTGCAGACTACCCCGATGAAATCATTGTCGCACGTCATCAAGCTCCTTTGATTATTGGGTTTGGACAAGGGGAATTTTTCTGCGCCTCCGATGTCACTGCGGTAGTCCCTCATACCCATGCAGTTTTGTCCCTGGAAAACGGCGAAATTGCCCGTCTAACCCCCCTCGGCGTAGAAGTTTACGATTTTGACCTAAAACGCCTCAGAAAGCTCCCTAGAACCCTCGACTGGAATATTACCACTGTTGAAAAACAAGGGTTTCGTCACTTCATGCTCAAAGAAATTTATGAGCAACCTTCGGTGGTGAGAAGTTGTTTAGAAACCTATTTGGAACCCAGTTGGAGTGTTGAAAATGCAGAGGAAAAAAGCCCTATTAATTTAGGGTTAGCTGCTGAACTTTGTGACAATGTAGATTATATTCAAATAGTCGCTTGTGGCACCAGTTGGAATGCAAGTATGGTGGGTAAATATTTGCTCGAACAATTAGCAGGTATTCCCACAATGGTACAGTATGCCTCAGAATTTCGTTATTCTCCTGCACCCATGTTAGGAAATACCCTTACTATCGGGGTTACACAGTCAGGGGAAACTGCTGATACGTTAGCTGCATTGGAGATGGAAAAACAGCGCAGAATGGGCTTAGAATTTCCTTATGATGCACGAATTTTAGGTATTACCAACCGTCCCGAAAGTACCCTCGCTCACATGGTTGATCGGATTATTAATACCCAAGCAGGGATAGAAATTGGTGTGGCTGCCACTAAGAGTTTTATTGCACAATTAATGGGCTTTTATTGTTTGGCCATAGAATTAGCTTATCGTCGTAAAAATTTGAGTTTAGAGAAGTTTGAAAGTTTGGTGAAAGGGTTACGAGAATTACCTAATCAGATCGAACTCATTTTAAGTCAACAAGAAAAACAAATCGAAGAATTAGCCCACGAATTTATCGATACTCAAGACTTTATTTTCTTAGGAAGAGGCATTAATTTTCCTATCGCCTTAGAAGGATCTTTAAAGTTAAAAGAAATCAGTTACATTCATGCGGAAGGTTATCCCGCAGGGGAAATGAAACACGGTCCTATTGCTTTGTTAGATGCTAAAGTTCCTGTGGTTGCTATTGCCATGCCAGGGGATGTTCATGATAAAGTATTATCTAATGCACAAGAAGCAAAAGCGAGGGATGCAAGGTTAATTGGTGTTACTTCTGTGGATGATAATGAAGCGCGAGCAACCTTTGATGACTTGTTATTTGTTCCCCATGTGGATGAACTTTTATCCCCCATTATTGCAGTCATTCCCTTACAATTATTAGCCTATCATATTGCTGCTAGAAGAGGGTTAGACGTAGATCAACCTCGTAATTTAGCTAAGAGTGTCACTGTTGAATAGTTTAACTTGTAAGAGGATAATAAAGTGTAAGAGGATAATAAAGTTGGTAAGTTTACAATAAAGTCGGTAAATTTATAATAAAGTTGGTAAACTTAAGGTAGTATGGATGCTATCTTAAGTTTACAGTTTACTGTTATGGTAAAAAGCCGGCGAGAGTGGACGCAAGCAAAATTTGAACGCTACCTTCAAGAAGATCGTGGCCAGGGTATAGGAAAAAACTACGTTCCTTGGATTAAAATTCAAGACTTTCCTTCTCAGGGCCGCTCTCATAGGATTCCAGGTTGGAAAACTGGACGAATACACCACCTACTATCAGATCAAGAAAAACGGACATTCTATCTATTTGAATGGTCTGATGCAGTAATAGACATCAGAGAACAATATCCGTTGCTGGATCTTGAGTTAGCAATGAGTCTTGCTGATGAAATGAACATTAAATACCCGGAAGATCAAGAGCATCACATTCCTTATGTGTTGACAACGGATTTTATGATAACGATAGAACGGGAAGAACAGGCTGTTCAAGTAGCAAGAACTGTTAAATCGACAAAAGAATTAGAAAAAAAACGAACAGTAGAAAAATTAGAATTGGAAAGACGATATTATCTAGCTAAAAATATCGATTGGGGAATCATTACAGAAAAAGGCATTTCTAGAATTTTTGCTAGTAATGTAGAGTGGGTTCATCCTAACTATCATTTAGAATCAACGGCTAATGCGGATCTGGTGGAACTCCGTCGTATTGCTATTACCTTAAAAGAAAAGCTGAGTAGAGATAATACAACCGTTACAAAGATAACTGCTTCTCTTGATAAAGAAATGAACTTAGAAACAGGAACAGCCTTATCATTATTTAAGCATTTAGTAGCTCGAAAAGAGATTATTCCTGATATGTTTAATTCAAAAATCTCAAGCAATTTATCGACCCAATCTATTCAAAAAATTGTGTGGGATAGTTATGAATAGTGAAATTTTTGTTAATGATCTAATTCAATGGAACTCTAATAAGGGGGATAACTCATTAATTGAAAGGATTGTTTGGATTGATAAAGAATACAAAATAGCATTTTTGTTTAATATCAATGCTACTAAAGGATTTCCTCGTAGTTGCCCAGTTAAAGATATTAAAGAAGCTTTAAAATGCCAAGAAGTATCAAAACTAGAACTAGATCCTTGGATAAGAATCATTCAAGAAGAGAACTTATCTGAAAAAGAAAAACTGCTTAGAGATAATGCTTGGAAAATTATTTCATCATTAGTGATTCAAGAACCAGATATATATTATCGACATTTAAGGGGTAAACTTGTCAAGCAAGTTATTGCTGACTATGAAAACAAATATAAAGGTAAGAAACTAGCTGAAAAAGTTGTCTATAAACATTTACGAAGATTTTGGCAACGAGGTAAGAATAAGAACGCTTTATTACCTGATTACAATAATTCAGGAGGTAAGGGAAAGCGAAGACAGGCCGGGGATAAAAAAAGAGGAAGACCAAGAAAATATAAAAACCACCCTGAAATCGGAGAGGGAATTAATATCACTGAAGAAGATAGACAAATTTTCAGAATTGCTATTAATAAATTCTATCGAACTAAAACCAAAAACTCTCTGATGACAACGTATAAATTAATGATTAAAGATTATTATGCTGAAGAATACCGATTTGATGAAAATCACGTAAAAACATCAATACTCATACCTCCTGAAAAACGTCCAACCTTTACCCAATTTCGCTACTGGTATGAAACTGAAAATAGTAATTTAGAGAAAACAATTACTACTCGAAAAGGTAGTAAGCGATATTCATTAGAAAATCGAGCCATTCTAGGAACCTCGAAACAAGAAACCATCGGGCCTGGTTCTCGTTATCAGATTGATGCGACAGTTGCGGATATTTATTTAGTGTCTAAATATCAGCGTAACTGGATTATTGGAAGACCTGTTGTCTATGTGGTTATTGATGTCTTTAGTCGCATGATTGTGGGGGTATATGTAGGGTTAGAAGGTCCTTCTTGGTTAGGAGCAATGATGGCGTTAGCTAATGCAGCAACCAATAAAGTCTCATTTTGTCAGGAATTTAATATTAAGATTACTGAAGACGAATGGCCTTGTTATCACATTCCTGAATGTATTTTAGGAGATAGGGGAGAATTAGTGGGAATGACAGTGGAGACGATGATTCCTAATTTATTTATTCGCGTGGAAAATGCAGCTTCTTATCGAGCAGATTGGAAGGGATTAGTTGAAAGACATTTTCGGGTCATTCACGAACGAGTTAAACCATTTTTGCCAGGGTTTATCGATACAGATTTTAGACAAAGAGGAGCCACAGATTATCGTTTAGATAGTCGTCTCGATATTGATCAATTTACGGAAATCATTATTGAGACTATTCTTTACCATAATAGCCATGAGTTAAAGAGTTATAATCGAGACGAACAAATGATTGCCGATGATGTAGCTCCGATTCCTATTGAATTATGGAACTGGGGAATTAAGAATCGTTCAGGTAAGTTAAGAACCATTAATGAAAATATCATAAAACTAAATTTAATGCCCACAGAAAAAGCTAGAATTACAGAACGGGGGATTCGCTTTAAGTCAATGTACTATATTTGTGAAAAAGCTATTGATGAAATGTGGTTTGAAAAAGCAAGAAGTAAGCTTTTATCGAGAGAGGAGAAATCTTTGAAAATTGCCTACGATCCTCGGCAAATGGATTTTATTTATTTACCTTCTCCTGATGGTCGAGATTTTGAAAAATGTTGTTTAATTGACCCTGATGAACGTTATACTCATAAAACAATTTATGATGTAGATTATTTATTAGCCTATGAAAAGTTACAACAACAGAAACGAGAAGGAGAACAGCTACAAAATGAAGTTGATTTAATGGCTAAAATCGAAAGTATTGCTCGTCGTGCTGAACAAAAAACGGAAAAATATCAAGATAAAAAGCAAAGTAATTTGCAGAAAACCTCTGGTATTCGAGAGCATAGAGCGACGGAAAAAGAACAACGTAGAGAAGTAGAAGCTTTTGACTTGAAGGATAGTTCTAGTTCTTCACATTCTGATAAAAAGGAAGTAATAAGACCGTCTAAGTCAACTGAATCAATTGAACCCGATTATTTAGATTTATTAGAAAGAAATCGAATGGAGCTTAAGGATGGAAAGTAAAAATTTTGGTAATAAATATGACTATTATGATTGGATAGATATTCCAGATGGTACACGCGCTGCTGTTGCTAAATATCGTCAGTTTAAGCAAACAGAATACAATAATAATCCTATTATTGAGACTTTACCCCCCATTTTTTCTAGAGTTGAATTTTTGAAATTAGTCACAAGATTACCATCATACGATACTGTAGAAAGACTATTAGAAGCTCAAGATCGTTTTCATTGTATTGAGCGATTATCTCGCTATTTTGACCCCTTTTCTATTAGTGTTGTTTTACAACAAACCATCTGTGTTTTATTAATGAGTGGTTATATTGCTCGGAATCCTTTACAACCCGAATATGCACGACGTTCAAGACAAATTTATGGGTCAATTCAAGCCAAAGACGGTCATAATTTAGAACGATATATTACGGTTCCAACGACTGCTTCAGGACTAACTATTATTGGAGAATCAGGATTAGGAAAGTCAACTAATTTAGCAAATATTCTTGATATTTACCCTCAAGTCATTATTCACCCTCAATATAGTGTAACTCAAATTGTTTGGTTAAAGGTAGATTGTCCCCATGCGGGTTCTTTGAAAGGGTTATGTACGGATATATTTCTTGCTGTTGACAGGTTATTAGGGACAAATCACTTCAAAAAATTCGGTTCTAAGGGCAATTCTGAGGATTATATGTTAGCGCAAGTGGCACAGATTGCCCATACCCATCATTTGGGGTTATTGGTGATTGATGAGATGCAAAATTTAGCCAATGCGAGAAGGGGACGGGATGATTTACTTAATTTTTTGGTCAAAATGGATAATATTATTGGTATTCCCGTAATCAGGGTAGGAACCAATGAAGCAGAACCAATTTTGACAGGGAATTTTAGAAATGCGAGACGGGGAACAGGAGAAGGTGCAATACGCTGGAAACGCATGAAAAATGACAAGAATTGGCAGTTTTTTGTGAAGGGAATGTGGGGTTATCAGTGGACAAAAACTGAGGTTCCCTATTCTGAGGAAATTAGTGACGCACTGTATGAAGAAACCCAAGGAATCATCGATATTCTGATTAAATTGTACAAAATGGTGCAATGGCGAGCTATTTGTCTCGGTAAAGATGAAATAATTACAGTTGATTTCATTCACAAGGTTGCACAGGACGGGTTATATCTAGTGAAACCGATGTTAGATGCGATACGTTCAGGGAATTTGATAGAAATGGCAAAGTACCGAGATATTGCTCCTGTGGATATTTCTGAGTATCGAGAGAAGTGCTTAAATGATATCAATTTTGATGATTTAGCAGAATTAAGACGCATTAGACGCAATAATAAACAGTCAGAAACAATGTCACCTCTGCTAAAGCAAGTGATTGTGGAATTACTAGAGTTAGAGGTTGAACCTGCTTTAGCGAAACGGTTAGGGGAAAGGATGATTAATGAACATCCTGAAGAGACAGATATTACTAAGTTGGTTAATCAAGCGTATAAAATAGCGTTACAAGGAGAAGCTTTTAATAGTAAACCCAAGAAACCGAAGTCAAAGGGTAAATTAAACCCGAAATACACTGAAAATGATATGAGGCAGATTTTAGAGGAGGCTAAAAATAATCAAATTCCTGTTTATGAGCCGTTAGTGGCAGCAAACATTATTAAGGACAATCCTGAAGTCGATTTTTTCTTAATTTAATCAATTAATGCTATCTTTCTTCCCAATTCCCTACCCTGATGAACTATTCTACAGTCTGCTGTGTCGTTATCATCTCAGGAGTGGAAACCGTAGTTTTCGACAGACACAGTTTGATTTGTTCAACACAGCAGGAAATAAGCAATATTATCTCGGATTACCGAACAATTTGGCTACTTTAGTCCATCAGTTACCGTTTGGTTCAAATTTAACCCTCACTCAGTTATTACTAGAGCATACTTTATTCCCTTATTATCGGACGTTTTTGACCAATCGTGAGGTGAAACGGTTACAGGAGTTGATGGAGGGAAAGGAAAGTAAATCCATAGCACAGGTAGCAAAAATACCAAAGTTAAAGCTGTATTATCCTGAATATTTGCGATTTTGTCCTCAATGTTTAGCAGAAGATTTACAGCAATATGGGGAGACATTTTGGCATCGAAATCATCAAGTTTCGGGGATAAGGGTGTGTTTAACTCATGGGGTAGGGTTGGAAAATAGTCAGGTGTTGGTGTCGGAAATGGGTAAAGGGTTTATTGCTGCGGATGAGGATAATTGTGTGGGGGATGGGGTGAGTTATGATGAGGCGGTTTTGCAGGGTTTATGGGAGTTTGGCAAGGTAATTGAGGGGGAGATGAGGGAAAAAAGGGGTTTTAAGGGGTTGGAAGGGTTGAGGGATGAGTATAAGCAGGATTTGATGGGGTTGGGATTATTAGAGGAGGAGAGGTTAGCTGAGGCGATGTTAAAGCGGTATGGGGAAGGAGTGTTAAGGGTGATTCATCCCGACATGATGGATAATTTAGGGGAATATGTGTCGGGGTGTTTGTTGGGGTGTGATTTGTTGCAAGAGGTGGATAGGGTGGTTCATTGGTTAGTTGAGGAGATTTTGTGAGATTAAGGGCTAATAAGTTGAGATAATGGGGAAAGTTGGTTTTACTTTTAAGGATAGTATGATGTCGGATGCAACTCAGTTAACAGCAGATGAAATTCAGCAATATCGAGAGCAATTTAAGGAAGATCCTGAAGCTTTAGAGATTTTAGATTTAATTGAAGAATCAGAAGGAAATTTAATTGAATCTACCAATTTACTTGCTATGGAAGAAGGAGTTGAAATTCCTAGTCGCGCAGGGGATGAATTAAACATTTTAGATAAATTCGCCCTAAAATGTCGCTCAGTTGTTTGCGATGATGATTTTATGGATGATTTGATGAGTGGTTTATTAACCGCAGGAGTAGCTACGCTAACTGTTAGTGGACAAATTCCTCAAGCAGTCGCTACACCTGTTGTTATTTATTTGACTAAAAAAGGAGTAAAAAAATGGTGTAAATCTAATTCATAATTTTACAAGCCTGATGCGATAAATGCCGCCCAATAAAAGGGATTTTCAAAGGGATATTCTGCCGAGTTTAAACGTTTGACTAAACCTTTATAAAATCGTTCTGCGGATTTAGGTTTATTAGGATAAAGTTGATTAAGATTAGGTTTTATTCTAGTTTCAAGATATTGTATTCCTTCCTGACTGCTTAAGTTTCTTAACCAATTCTGTGCTGTTTTCAACGCAATAGGTACAGAAATGTTCTGAGTATTATCTAACAAAATTTCATATAATTTCATCATTAAGAATGAGGTTGATAAGTCGCTAACTGTCCACAAGCTACTAATCACACTTGAACTTCCAGCGAATAGAAAACCAGCAGGTAAACCTATATATTCATTACTAACACTAATTGATTTTAGGTCAATTAAGCCTGTTTCGCAAGCAGAAAGCACCACTAAACGAGATTTCTTTAAGTTCAATTCAAATATTTCTCCTAATGTTAATTGATCGGGTTTCGCTAATAATAAAGCAGATTCTAGAGGATTATTTGGGTTAAATCCTCCATGACAAGAGAAGTGGTAACAATGGCTTTCTGAGGCTTTAATCTGTGTTGTAACTGTGCTTTCTGTAGCGTTGTCTTTGGCAATAATCTCTTTTTTCTTGAATAAAGTTGAGATTATATTAACTTCTAAGTCAGTGAAAATTAAGTCTTTGGTGGGGTTTTGAATAGCGAAAAGGTTAGTTAATTGATTTAAAGGACGTTGTTTAGTAATTTGTAGAAGTTGGCAACTAGGAGCATATTGAATATCATATTTATCTTGTAAAATACGGTTATTATCAATGGGGAAAGCGTGTAAAGGGAAGATATGCAGAAACCAATGGGGAATAATAATTAAGCGTTGACAAGTTTCGGGAATCAGAGAAATTATTTCGTTAATGTGTAGAGTATCAGCAAAGGTTTGTAATAAATCAGGAAGTTGATTAATCCATTCTTTTTTTTCGGCTTCGGAGTAATAAAGTTGTCGATAATTATTGGCATTATCAATTAATTTATTCCTGTCCTTTTCCGAAGATTGCCATACTTTAACCGGTTCATTTGCAGAGACAATAAAAGCTAAAATATTTTCACCTGTAAGATCCCATTGCAGGAGACAAGTTGAGTTATCGGTTAAGGATTTAATGTCTTTAAAGGGGATAGGTTGTACTTTTTGAGTGAGGTTAAAATTCGGGTCATAAGGAGTAATATTTTCAGTGATAAAAGTATCTAATTCTTGTTGATATTCTTTGAGATAACTGTGATCTTGAACGTAGGGAGTTAGGTTATCACTACGCATCAATTTTTGATTAATGCTTTGATGTTGTAAGCGAATTTGTTCGTTAACGACTTGTTGTTTTAATTTTGCTAATTTATCAATGGTTTCTTGACTAACCCCTTGAGGTTTGAGTCCTTTTTGTGTCATTAATTCCACAAGGTTGCGCCCTTTGCTGCGTTCAATATATTCTAGGGCTTTCTCTGGTTGATTGAGGTTAAGATATGCTTGTACGATGCGATCGAAGACTTCAATAGCATTAGCTAAAACTTCTTGGCGACTTTGAGGGTTAAGGGCTTCTAAACGAGCATTTTCTACAGCTTCAATAGCAGTGTGATAGGCTTCTGTTGCTGGTTGCCATTGCTTTTGATCATAGTGTAAAGTACCTAAAACAGCGGCAGTTCTTAAACAATTTTGGGGAAATGCCTCAAAAGTAAAAACTTTTAAAGCTTCTGTGCCAGCAGTGATAGCCTTTTCAATATTCTCTGCTTTATCCCCTCTGATTCTTTCTGAGTAAGCATTAGTTAGATTACTCTGTGTAAATGCCCAATCATAAGGAAATGCCTCAAAGGTTCTCACTTTCAACGCTTCCTTGTAAGCAGTGATGGCCTTTTCAATATTCTCTGCTTTATCCCCTCTGATTCTTTCTGAGTAAGCATTAGCTAGATTACTCTGTATCAGTGCCCAATCATAAGGAAATGCCTCAAAGGTTCTCACTTTCAACGCTTCCTTGTAAGCTGTGATAGACTGTTCAATATTCTCAGCTTTATCCCCTCTAATTCTGCTACGGTAAGCAATAGCGATAGTATTTTGTGTATTTGCCCATTGCCAAGGAAATGCCTCAAAAGTCAACACTTTCAAGGCTTCTGTACAAATAGCAATGGCTTTTTCTAAATTCTCTGCTTTATCCCCTCTAATTCTTTCACAGTAAACATTAGCGAGAGTATTTTGTGTCTCTGCCCATCCTTTAGGAAATGCCTCAAAAGTCCTCACTTTCAAGGCTTCTGTACAAATAGCAATGGCTTTTTCTAAATTCTCTGCTTTATCCCCTCTAATTCTTTCACGGTAAGCATTAGCGAGAGTATTTTGTGTACCTGCCCATTGCCAAGGAAATGCGTCAAAAGTTCTCACTTTCAAGGCTTCTGTATAAATAGCAATGGCTTTTTCTAAATTCTCTGCTTTATCCCCTCTAATTCTTTCACAGTAAACATTAGCGAGAGTATTTTGTGT
>JASJBX010000220.1 GCA_030066295.1 Crocosphaera sp. | reverse complement strand
GGTTTGAGTAACTTTTAATTGTTTATTTTGTTCTTCGAGTTCGATATTAACCGAAATACGTTTTTGTTGGATAATTAATTCTTTGGAGATTTTTTCTTCTTCGACTTCTTGTTCCTGTAGGATTTGGTTTTTCTGAATTTTTGCTGCCTCTTTATCCTTGGTTTCTTGAATTTCTCTTTGCTGTTGCGCCCGTAAAAATTCTACGTCTTTTTGTTGGGTTAAGTTGGCATCCTCTTTCTGCCTAATGATTTCTAGGGTTTGTTTTTCGGCTTCTAGTTCCCGTTGTTCAATGGCCACTTGAGTTTCGAGTTCAACTTCTCTTTTTTGTTGGATTGATTTTTGTATGGTTTCGGTTCTGAGTCTCACTCCTTGGGCATCAAAAAAGTTATTCTCATCGTAAGTATCGCTTTCCTCAATCTCAGAAATAGCAATATTATTCAGGGTTAAACCAACTTTTTTAAGGTCTTGTTGAATCAAGTTTAAAACGGCTTCGGCAAACCCTAATTTATCTGAATCTATTTCGGCTATTTTTTTCTTCTTCGCTGCTGCCCGAATGGCATCATCTGCCCGTTTTTCAATGGCATCTTTAATGTCATTTTCTGATATTTTTCCTTGTTTTGATAACCTAGCTGCTGCTGCTAAGATATCTTTTTCTTCCTGAGCAATACAAATATAAAAGGTGACTCGCATATTTGCCCTTAAATAGTCTTGAGTTCTCACCGCTAATTTATCAGAACGAACCACATCAATCGAAATTTCTCTTAAAGGAACCCGGGTGATTTCATGGAACCCAGGGATAACAATACAACCCCCATTTAAAATAACAGTTTTACTCTTTTTAAACACACCACCCGTTCTGACTAAGGCCTCGTTATTAGGGGCAATAACATAGAAACGAGTGTATAACCAAACACTTAATAATAATAGGAATAATAGGATACCAATACTTCCTAAAATTCCCACAAAGGGGAAACTGTTTAGGGTTTTTCCCACTTGTCCAATGTAGGGGGAATTGGCAGGTAAAACTTCCTCAAAAATAGGTTTATTAAGAGATATTTTTAATTGATTTTTGTCTTGCTTATATAGTTCAATTTCATCTAAAGCAAAAAAAGCTGAATCAAAGTCTATTTTAGGTAAGGACTGGATAAATTGTAGTTCAAATTTAGCATTCATTTGTCTACCTCTTTCTAGGAATCGTTAGGTACGTTTGTTTGATTGATCCATTTATCTTCATCAGAACTATCTTTACTAATTCCGATGTAACTATGTTCCTGGTGATCAATAATTAAAATTTCTTGTCTATGATGAGGAATTACATCAGCCCAATGGGGTAAACTAACACTAATGGTAACTAAATTACCGGCGGTATCATAGATATCTGCTTGTCCTATTTTTCCTTCAATTAAATAAGGAATAGTTTTTGAAGTGACAGTCCCCACACAGCCAATTAAACGCTCACTTTTGACATCTTCCCCAAAGGAAGAAAATATCTGCCCGATGGGATGGGATAATAATTTTCCTGTCCATAAACCGATGAATAAAGAGACGAAAAAAACTAAACCCCCTAACCCAAAAAATTGATTAGGAATAGTACCAGTCAAACTTCCTAATAGGGTGTTTAATGTCCAACCCGCTACTCCCCAAACACTAAAATCAATCCCCAACAAAATCATTAAAGGGGCTTTGCCTAATCCAAACCATGTTAATATCTGAAAAGGATTGATATCATCCCCATCCCCACCCATGTCAGCGTCTACATCTGCTTCTACATCGGCCTCTAAATTGAAACCATTACTATCAATATTAATATCGATATCACTATCAAGATCACCTCCTTCATCTCCTCCACCAGAAATAATGATGAGCATAAAGAAAGCGACTCCAATACCAATTAAAACCCAGTAAAGTAAGTTAGCAGGATGTAGTAACATGGGAAAAATCGATCATTTATTGTTATGATAGCATATAAAATTTTATGATTTAATTTTTTTATTTCTTGCTTCATAAAAATCAATATAGAAATATAAAAAAAAGCTTAAAAATTCAGCAAAAAAATCCAAGGGATTGATCAATGAATTATATAATAATTAGATAGACATTAAACCGATAAGTTGAAAAATAGGTATGACCACAAAAGTTGTGATTATGGGGGCCGGTCCTGCGGGACTTTTACTGGCACATTGTTTATTATCTCGTAGCAATGATTACGAGATTTGTATCTATGACAAAAGAAGCGACCCTAGATTACTCAATAATAATAAACGAGCTTTTGTTATTGGCATTAGTCATCGAGGACAAACCATATTAAAAGAAATTAATGGGTTATGGAAAGCAATTAAAAATAAGGGTATTCCTGTGCGTAACTCAGGGTTTTATTCTCCTAAAAAGGAAACATGGCAAACATTTAGTCGTTATCAACATCCCGAAGATTGTAATCTTTTAATCAATCGAAATGATTTATGTACTACTTTATTAGAAGAATTAGAAAAACGTATCAATAATAATCTTAAAATTGTTTTCAATACAAGGTGTATTGAAAACAATTTTAGAAAAAAGACGATAACTTTACAATCCAAAGATAATAGTCTAATTGAAGAATCCTATGACTTATTGGTGGGTGCTGATGGAGCTAATTCCGCCGTAAGAAATTCCTTAATGTCTCAACCTGGATTTCATTTTGAACAATCCTATTTTAATACGAGTTGGAAAGTTTTACATCTTCCTAGACCCGGCTTTATGGAACCAGAAACTAGCTATGGATTCAGAGAAATAGAGAATTCAACTTATATTGTAGGGGCTGCTCTTCCTGAAGTTAATAACCAGATTTGTTTATTAATTTTTTGGGATACAACTGTTTCAGAATTGAATCAAAATCCACCAGGAATGACTAATGCCAACGAATTGAAAAGAAAAATAAAAGATGTTTTGTTGCCAGGATTGGAATTGAGTAATGAACAGGCTGAAAAATTTATTCAAAAACGTCATTCTTCTGTTATACAAACAAAATGTAATCGTTATCATGATATAGAAGGAAAAGTGGTGTTAGTAGGGGATGCTGCACACGCGATGTCATCTCGTTTAGGCCAAGGGTGTCAAGCTGCTTTTAATGATGTTTGGGTGCTTAATCAATTACTTCAAGAAGAAAACAACAATCTTGATATTGTTTTACCCAAATATTCAGAAAAACAAGTTAAAGAAGGTCATGCAATTACAGATTTGAATGCTTGTCTTTCCCCTCGTTCCAATTGGTTGATGATATTATTTAATAGTGTGATGTTACTGCGAAGTAAATTGAATGAAAAGTTTCCTAATTTGATTCAACCTACCCCTCTTAATGCCGTTTCTCGAACCCTAATTCCTTATTCAGAGATTGCTAATCGTTTTCAACATTGGATGACAATAATTAAATGGTCAAATCAACGACAACTAGAAGCAAAAAAATGATTCTTTTTTACTCTCCTAGATGGGACTTTTCTATGACAGAAGCAATTAAAGATAGACAGACCAAGGGTGCAGTAACAGCACGGAGAATTCTTGAACCAAGGTTAACAGGAATAAACCCAAAAGCTACAGCCTTATTTATTTCTTCGTCTGTCCAACCGCCTTCGCATCCTGTGGCAATAGTAATGGAATTTGTTGTTTCTTCGAGTAGATAAGTTAGTAAATGTTTCGCCTGTTTTCTGGCTACACAAATATAACAATTTTGATCAGTTTGTTTGATGTTTGTTAATGCTTTTGAGAAAGAAACTGGTTCTCTAATAACGGGAACAATTTGTCTTTCTGATTGTTCTGTTGCTTCTTGTGAAATTCTACGCCATCGTTCTAATTTATGAGAACTAGGTTTTAATACTGTGCGTTGACTAATAATGGGAATGATAGTATTAACCCCTAATTCTGTACAACTACGAATAACCTCATCAAACCCTTTACTTTTGGGTAAAGCTATCATTAAAGTAATAGTAATGGGTAATTCCGTTTGTTCATTTAATTCCTCAATAATTTCACCGTTATCGTTATTTAGTTTAACAATATAGGTATTATTTTGTCCATCCAGAACAATAAATTGACTGTCTTGTTTTAAGCGTAAAACATTTGTTAAGTAATGTTTTTGTTCAGGGTTTAGGTTAATAATATTCCCCTGTTTTTGTCCTGGTTCAATAACGATACGATAGGCCATCATTAGTTAGGAGTTAATACTTAAAAATATTATACTTTAATCAAAAACCAAGGATTTACCGATTTAAAACGCGACAAATCAATTGACCCACTCCATTCGATTTAAAGGGAATAATTCCACCTTCTTGAGTAAGACGATGACGTTGACGACAATCATAAAGTTCTATCGGTTTTGTTTCTTGCTCAATTTTAACTGATGCACGATATTCCCAATAATTCTTGGCACTGCGTTTGATCTTAACAATACAAACTTGATGATCATCAATTTGGCGACAAAAACCAGCATGAGCCGATGGTATTATTATAGTCCAATTAATCACTATTAAACTTAATATCATAATAATTTTTAACACTTTTTTATCCTCAATTGATTAAAATAAAATAAGTAGGTGGTTATAACTAATTAGTTTCTCATGAAATCTAATCTAACACAATTGACGGATAATCTTGTTTTAATTGGTGGGGGTCACAGTCATGCTATTGTTTTAAAATTATGGGGAATGAACCCAATTTCTGGGGTACGTTTAACCCTAATCACTGATAAAACCTATACCCCTTATTCGGGTATGCTACCGGGTCAAGTGGCGGGTTTCTATGATTTTGAAGAAAGTCATATTGATTTACGGGGTTTAGCTCATTTTGCTCGGGCTAATTTTTATTTAGATACTGTCATCGATTTAGACTTAAAAAATAAACAAGTTATTTGTGAAGAACATCCCCCTATTGCTTTTGATTATTTATCTGTTGATATTGGTAGTATTCCTGAAAAAAGTTCAATTTTAGGCGCATCTGATTATGCTATTCCTGCTAAACCAGTTAGTCAATTTTTAACTGCATGGGACAAGATCAAAACAACCATTAAAAATCATCCTAAACCCCCCTATACTTTAAGTATTATTGGAGGAGGTGCAGGGGGGATTGAATTAGCTTTGAATATGAAAAATTGTCTGAATGATATGATAAAAAATATTGATAATTTAACCATCAACTTAATTCATAAAGGTAATCGTTTATTAGCAGGTCATAATCGGTGGGTTAGTCAACGATTAAAATCTATTTTATTGGAAAATAATACTAATCTTTATCTTAATGAACCCGTCATGCAAATAAGTTCTTATTCTCCCCATTATTATACAATTACTTGCAATTCTGGTCTAAATATAGAGTCAAATTGGATCTTTTTAGTCACTCAAGCTTCTGCCCAGCAGTGGATAAAAAAAACGGGAATAAGCACCGATCAAAAAGGTTTTATCTTGGTGAATAATTATTTACAATCTGTCTCCCATTCTTATATTTTTGCTGCGGGAGATATTGCTACTATGCAGAACTATTCTAGACCTAAAGCAGGGGTTTTTGCTGTGCGCCAAGGTGACCCTTTGTTTAATAATTTACAATCGATTATTTTAGGAAAAAAATTAAAAGCTTATCGTCCTCAAACTTTTTATTTAAGTTTGATTGGTACGGGAAAGAAAACAGCGATCGCTT
This sequence comes from Crocosphaera sp., assembly GCA_030066295.1. GTDB lineage: Bacteria > Cyanobacteriota > Cyanobacteriia > Cyanobacteriales > Microcystaceae > Crocosphaera. The sequence goes on along the minus strand of JASJBX010000220.1, from coordinate 1,428 downwards.
CTTGGGGAAGTTTGGGATTAGAAGCATCTTGGTTATGGACTTGGAAAGATTATATTGATCGTAAGTTTATGAATAGGTTTAAAGGATTTTCTAAGATGGGATCTGAGCCAGAAAATAGTCAAAAGAAACAACAATCACAAGACAAAAATTTTATGCCTTGTAGTGGCTGTGCGTCTAAAGTTGCAAGTTCTGTTCTCAAACACACTTTACAAAGATTAAAAATTAATCAAACCCCAGATATTATTATCGGTTTAAACACTCCAGATGATGCAGCAATAATTGATATTAGTGAACAGGAGTTATTATTAGAAACTATCGATTATTTACCCAGTTTTGTCAGTGATCCTTTTATTTTTGGACAGATTACCAGTAATCATTGTTTAAGTGATTTATGGGCAATGGGAGCCAATGGTCATAGTGTTTCTGCTCTAATCACCTTACCCTATGGAGTAGATTCTATCGTAGAAGAAATTTTATATCAGTTATTACAAGGCTGTCTAAAAGTTCTAAATCAATATGAAATTTCCTTAATTGGAGGACACACCTTACAAGGAAAAAAATTAGGCTTTGGTTTATCTTGCAATGGCTTTATTGCACCTAATCGAATTTTACAGAAAAGTGGAATGCAACCTAATGACAAAATCATTTTAACCAAATCCTTGGGTATAGGAACTTTACTGGCTGCAGAAATGATTTATAAAGCAAAAGGACACTGGATAGATAATGCTATTAAATCCATGTTATTGTCTAATAAAAAAGCCTCAGAAATCTTCTTACAATCTGAAGCCTCCGCTTGCACCGATGTAACGGGATTTGGTTTAATAGGTCATTTACTGGAAATGATGCAAGCCTCCCAGGTATCCGTAGAATTAAACTTAGATAAGATTCCTATTTTGCCAGGTGCAATCGAAACCAACCAACAAGGAATCACCAGTTCTTTATACCCAAAAAACTTAGAAAATAAAATTTATTTAACCAGTGATAAAGATATAAAAAATAACCCTCACTACCCTCTATTATTTGATCCTCAAACTTCTGGGGGGTTATTAGCATCTATCCCTGAAGAAAATGCTGATCACTGTTTGCAAGAATTAATCCAAGCCGGTTATACTTCTAGTCGAATTATTGGAAAAGTTGTCCATCAAAGTAATAATATTACTTGTCAATTAACTGAATAGGCTTCTGAGTAGAGAGGCATAATTAAAACCCGACCTGCGGATTCGAGTGGAAGGTCAGAATTCTGGCCTTTGTGCTATGACTGCTCAAGCTGTCGAAATCCTAGCCTCAAAAACAACTTCTGGCCATGGTAGAATATCTAGGCATAACAGCATTATAGTTCATAAAAATATAGACAAATATGACATATCTTTATTTTGCCGGTATTACCCTGACTGGGTGAACTACAACACCCTCTATCCCATAGCTAAA
>JASJBX010000219.1 GCA_030066295.1 Crocosphaera sp. | reverse complement strand
CTGATGCGGATTCAATCCTCACCTATTTTGATAGTATTGTTCCAGAAACTTTTTAAAACCAGTGATGAATATAATCATCTAAATAAGTTAAAGAGCGGTGAGTAGATGATGGGGATTCCTGGTTCATCAACGCTGGTTCAACCAGATTATTGTTGATAGAATCATCATGAGTGGTTTGAGGTTTTTCCCTTACCGAATCTTTGGGTTGTAACCATTTGGGAAGCGTCAGATTGATCATGATTAGCATCCAATTAATGACTGAGATTTCAAGTTTACTCAGCAACGGATAACCGATGCGTCCCCCCTTTGACTGATCCGTTTGGGTGATTTTATTCTTCCTCACCGACTAAGAAACCACTACTTTGATCCATGATTTCATGAAACCGATCTCTTCCTTGATTATAATCTTTACTTTTGTAGCCTAAAATTTCACGAATAATCCATTTTTGCGGGATACCATCCTTGAGTAATAAGGCGATCGCTTCGTATAAAATTTCGTCTTCATCAATATATTTTTCCTTGAACCATTTTCGACTATTTCGGTAACGAGTTTTAGGGTTTTCACTATCAAAATGAATAAACATAGCCCCTAATAAAGAGGGAAAAGACTTTTTAGAAATTTTATCCTGTTCGCTTGTAATAATTTCTATTTCTTCTGTTGTTATTTTTTTAAGATATTCTGTTTGTTGTTTTTTTGAAGTTAAACCTTTGGATAATTTATTTAATCTCCCTGGACTAACATAAGGTAAAAGACGATATAAATAATCATAAGCAATAGTTTTCAATAAAGTCTGTCCTAAAAGATTTAACTGTCTTTCTGGATTAACTCGTTCTTTATCATCTTTTTCATGCCGTTCTAATAAAGGAGCAATTAACTGTTTATTCACCCAATTGTAAGCTTGCGAAAAGCCTCGATCAATATGAATCGCTCCCACTAATGCTTTGAGGGATTTTTCAAAAGGATTGCTCCGTTTCACCCGTAAACGATGTCTTTCTTCATTAACACTGAGAAACGGATAACTTTCCCCTAATCCTAAACTAAACCAGAGATTGGTTAACCTTTCTTTTTCTAATAATTTATCCCGTAACGCCGTCATTTTACTAAAGGTTAAATAGGGAAAATGATGATATAAGTAATCAATAACAATTAGGGCGAGTAAAGTGTCTCCTAGGGATTCTAACCGTTGATTATCACTGTCAGGCTGATTAATTTGTTTTCCATAGGAAGGATCGCTTAAAGCAAGAAACAGCAGATCGGGATTTTTAAAGTTAAAGCTGATTTTTTCTTGAACCAGAGATGAATTCCACTGCATTGACAATTTCTAGGCTGATTTTCCCCTCATTATACTCGTGATTCTGGGCTCCCCACTGCAAAAAACTTGCTTACTTTGGATAAACCCGTTAGAATAGCCATTAATTTTTGTGAAGGTTATAATATACCCTGCAAAGGAATAGCCTAAAGCAAAGCTACCTAAGGAGGCGCGTCATGCACCAACTCAAGCAATATTGGGTTGCTGAACGACTCGACAAAGACTTAGGAGATCCGTGGACTCCTGAGAGCGTAATGTCGTTTAAAAAAGTAATAGACATCGATGAGAGCGAGGCATTTCCTCACTCAGAAATCGAATGGCTTTACAACTGGAAACTGCAACATTACTATGTTCCGGCGGAGTGTGGTGGGGAGTTTACCTCCTTTGAGGAATTTTTAGCGTTTGTTCGTGTGTTATGTCGTCGGGATCAAACCATAGGGATCGCGTTTACTACCCTATTTTGGTCTTTTATTACCTGGATGGCAGGAAACGACGAACAAAAGCAACAGTTAGCCCAATACATCAAAAACGAAAACGGGGCGATGTGTTTAGGCTATTCTGAGAAAGAGCATGGGAGTGATTTAATTGGTGGTGATTTAACCGCGAAAAAAGTGCCAGGGGGTTACATCCTTAACGGGGAAAAATGGCCGATTAATCGCGCTACCATTTCCGGGATATCCTATATTTTGGCCAAAACCGCTCCAGAGGGGGGTCCGAAATGTTTAACCCTGTTTATGGTGGATAAACGTCAATTAGACCCCGATCATTATTACAATTTACCCAAAATTTTAACCCACGGCATTCGTGCCTCTGATATGAGTGGGATCGGATTCAAAGACTGTTTTGTTCCTGACTCCATGCGGATTAGAGAGGAAGGAGACGGCTTAGAATTAGCTTTAAAAGGGTTTCAAGTGACTCGCACCTTCTGCGCTGCCTTTTCCTTGGGGGCAGCCGATACAGCCTTAAAAACCACTTTAAATTTTGCGACGAAGCGGGTGGTTTATGGCAAGAAGGTGATGGATATTCCCCAACCCCGCAAAGTTTTGGTGGATGCCTTTTTAGATATCTTAATCTGTGATTGCGAAACCATTGGCGCAGCCAGAGGGTTCCACATTATCCCTGAACAGTTTAGCGTCTGGGCTTCGGTGACGAAATATTTTGTCACTACCCAAATCGAAACCATGATCAACAGCGTTTATACTGTGTTGGGGTCACGTTTCTATATGCGCGAAGAACACGACTGGGGTATTTTCCAGAAGCTGTTACGGGATAACTCCATCATCAGTATGTTTGATGGCAGTACCGTGGTTAATTTACACGCGCTGATGCTTCAGTTTCGTCAATTAACCAAACAAAGATCCCGCCGTAAACCAGAAGCGATCGCCGATTTACAAAAACGTTTAGAAGCCATTTTTTCTTTGGAACAGCCTTTACCTCAATTTAAGGGAGAGAAACTAGAGTTATTTGGCCGTGGGTCCGATGATCCCCTACAAGGCTTAGAAATAGCCCTACAACAGCTAGAGGCTCTCAAGGAGACAGCCAATATAGATGAAGGGGTGTTAGAAAAGCTCATGGTTTTGGGTACTTTAGTTTTAGAGGAATTAAACGCCCACGATGAGTTAATTGCTAACTCACAGTTTGAATATGGCCATGATCAATCCCCTGAATTGTTTGAGGTTGCCAAAAAATACTGTACGCTTCATGCTGCGGCCTGTTGTTTACAGATGTGGTTATACAATCGAACAGTTCTAGGGGACTTTTTTAGGAAGGGAGAATGGTTAGTATTGAGTTTACACCGACTCTTAAGAACAATGCGACCGTTACCCTACAGCATTTCTGATGAGTATCTGGAAAATACTGCTCAAGAACTGCTAAAACTTCATCAACAAGATAAACTGTTTTCCATCGTTCCTTTTCAATTAGCTCATTCACCGATAAACGAGGATCGCTCTTATGCAAGTTCAAAGCTCCAGCTACAAGCTTGATGACCAAGCAACAGCAACTACACCAGTCGAAACTGTTCAAAATTGGCTGATTAAGCAGTTAGCTGAGCAGTTACGTCTTGACCCTGCTAGTATCAAAATCACCGAACCGTTTACCCGTTATGGTCTTGATTCTATCGATGCGGTTACCTTAGTGGGAGACTTAGAGGACTGGCTAGATTTAGATTTACCCGATACACTATTTTGGGATCATCCGACCGTGGAGAAATCAGCCAAGTATCTCGAAGAAAATTATGATCTCGCTAATGCACTGAGTAACATCGAATCAGAAGAAACAGCTAAAGAAGAGTCGGTTAATGAAACACAAGATAATAACAACGAGAAAAAAGGATGGGGCAATCTTTTCGGAAGATTCAAGTAAAAGATAAACCATAATATTATTAATGGGGTTAGTCGGGGTTTACACTTGACTAACCCTCGTTTTTAAGTAGTATAAGAGATTGAAAATCCACTGAAAGGTGACTCGACCTGCTATAGTATTAAAAATTCTATCTTCTGTTTTCGAGAACTCAATAATTGGCTGTCATCGTTTAAATGTAAATTATTATATGTATGAATTACTCTGACTTTTCATTTTGGTGGATTTTAATTTTATTTAGCGTTCCTTTTTTTACGGTTCGTTATTTAGCTCAGTCAGCTAATTTATGGCGCGGGATTTTCGATAGTATTGGATTATTAGCCTTATCTTTTTTATTATTTTTCCATGCGAGTCGTTCTAGTTTTATTATTTTTGTTGCTGAACTGATTTTTAACTATTTAATGGTGCAGTGGATGTTGCGCTCTGAAGGTTGGAAAGCAAAACTTATTGCCACTACTGTTATTGTTATTAATGTTTCTATTTTAGCCTATTTTAAATATTTATCTTTCTTTGTTGAAGATGTTATCGGTTTATTGTTGAATATTCCCGATAACTGGCAACAATTATCCCCCATTCCTGTCAGAAATACAATCCCTCCGGGGGTTTCCTTTTATACCTTCCAAATGGTGGCATTTGTCGTAGACTCTCTCAACGCTAGAAAAAAGAAACCGGTCGCTTTTCTTGATTATTTAAACTTTATTGCTTTTTTTCCGCAAATTGTTGCCGGTCCCATTGAAAGAAGAAGTGATTTATTTCCTCAGATTGAATCCTTTCGCTTCAAGTTTAAGATAGAAAACTTTGAAACGGGTTTAAAATGGATTTCTCTAGGGTTATTTATGAAGTTTGTTTTGGCGGATAATATTGCCCCTTACATTGATTTAAAAATTGCGGATAATGCTTGGACGGTTTGGTTTTTTGCGCTCTTATTTACCCTAAGAATTTACTTTGATTTTGCCGGTTATAGTTTCGTTGCTGTGGGTATCGCCAGCTTTTTAGGGGTTAAATTAACCATTAATTTTTTAGCCCCTTATACCTCCCAAAGTATTAACGAATTTTGGAGACGTTGGCACATTACCCTCAGTACCTGGTTTAGAGATTATGTCTTTTTACCGTTAATGGGTTCTAATAAACAATGGGCTGCTTTTTACCTCTTTTTAACCTTCACTTTATCCGGTTTTTGGCACGGGGCAGCCTGGAATTTTATCATCTGGGGAGCTTATCACGGTGCCTTATTATTAGTATTAAGATATTTGGGGCGTCCTTTTTATGGGTTGATGGGAAACTATTTACCTCGTCCCCAAATTATCTCTTGGTTTTTAACCTTTGCCTCGGTGACGTTAGGTTGTCTCTTCTTTATGGAAACCAATAGTCGACGACTGTTAACGAAATTAATCACCATCCTAACCCCTAGTGCTTATTCTTGGGAAAATTTGCAAGCGGTGTTTCAATCGTATAGTATTAATGAAACGTCAGCCTTGCTTTTGGTTTTGGCCTTATCACTGTTCGTTCTTTTAATGGAACATTTAGCCGTTTGGCAAGGCAAATTTGAATATGATTTATTATTATCCCGTTGGTTGTCTCCTGTTTTATTAGCGTTAACCATTTTATTGGCTGCGAATACACCATCTGAGTTTATTTATTTTGAGTTCTAATGAATAGCAAACATCCGATTAATATCTGTGTTCTAGGGGGAGGGTTTAGCGGTTTGTATACCGCTTTATACCTCAGTAACCATCCTCAAGTTAAGTCAGGTTCTTGGAAAATCACCTTAGTCGAACGCAATGACAACTTTTTATTTACTCCTTTGTTATATGAGCTAATTACAGGAGAATTGCAACGCTGGGAAATTGCCCCAACCTATCAAAAATTATTGGCAGGAACTTCCATAAAGTTTTGTCAACAGATTATCAAAAAAATTGATTTAGATAATCGTCAAGTTAGATTAGATAACGATGATAATTTGAATTATGATTATCTGGTTTTGGGGTTAGGAACTCAAAACCATTGGGTCGATATTCCAGGGTTAAAAGACCATGCTTTAACCTTTAGAACTTTACAAGATTTAGAACAATTACAAGCTAAAATACACTATTTAGAAACCTTAGAAAGAAAACATCTTAGAGTGGCTATCATTGGGGGTGGACCCAATGGGGTAGAATTATCTTGCAAGTTAGCTGACCGATTAGAAAAACAGGCGGAAGTCTTATTAATTGATCGAGGAAATCAAATCTTAAAAGGGTTTTCTAAAGGCGTTCGTAACGCTTCTTATCGTGCCTTAGGTTCCCGTAGAGTTCAGTTATATCTAAATACAAATGTTGAAGAAATTCAAGAGGATTTGATCGTTTTAAATCACGGGGAACAAACGATTAATGTTCCTGTAGATATGGTAGTTTGGGTAGCAGGAACTCAGTCAAGAAAACTCATTAAGATATTAAATTGTCAACAAACTAACCTCGGTAAATTATTAACTAACTCTAGATTACAATTAATTGATTATCCAGAAGTATTTGCCTTGGGTGATTTGGCAGAAATAAGTAATCAAAAAACAAGGATTCCAGCCACCGCACAAGCTGCTTATCAACAAGCGAGTTGTGTCTCCAAAAATATTGCTGCCATCATCGAAGGTAAACCCTTGAAATCATTTAATTATCTCCATTTAGGCGATATGTTAACCTTAGGAAGAAGAACGGCAATTATTTCTAGTTATGGGATTAATCTTAGTGGACAATTAGGCGGAATGATGCGACGGTTAGCTTACATTTTCCGTTTACCCACTATGCGTCATCGTCTACAAGTTTTGAGGAATTTTGTCCAGAAAATAGGGTTAAAAATTAGGCGTTTCTTTCGGGGTATCCTAGTTAGTTTATTGGGACAAAAGTCATCTAGTAAATACTCGAAATAATGTTGTGTTTTGTAGACTAATAAAATCTGAAACGATCAAAAAATGATAAGCTATGTCTAAATGGTTAATAAAAAACATCTAGAAATACTTAAAGAAGGAGTTGATGTCTGGAATTATTGGCGATTTAATCATCCAGACATTGAACCAGACTTAAGCGGTGTTAGTTTTAAAGGTTTAGATTTAGCTAATATTAATTTAAGTCAAACAGATATTCGTAGTGCTAACTTTATTAAGACTAATCTTCAGGGTGCAAATTTAACCGATGCTAAAATTGGGAAACAAACTAAATACACTATCTTTTTAATTATTTGCTGTTGGTTATTATCTGGTTTTTTGGGTTTTGCTTTTGCGTTTTATTCTTATATTTGTTCATTAATCTTTGAATTATA
>JASJBX010000218.1 GCA_030066295.1 Crocosphaera sp. | reverse complement strand
ACACACCCTACAAGATCGGCGTTTAATAATGTATTTTGCAATTCATGATACTTAAGTCTGTGTCTGTGGGAATACTAACTAACAACTCAAGACATTTATAATCTTTCATGAATTTTTACATTCAACGCCAGAATTTGCTCTACTCTATTGCTAATACTATAAAAGACTATCGCCGTGGAGAGATAGAAGCTATTACACGTCATCACGTTAATAAATGGGTTAATCAATTTGAGCTTGATGATCAACTAATCATATTATCAGAAATGGATCATATTCTCAAAAAACGCTATTTATCTAAAATAAAAATACAAGATATATTGAGAAAAGCTTTGACTTCTAAAAAAATTTTTGGTGATGATACATCTCAAATAGTTACCAATCTAGAGTTTTTAGATATTCAAAGAAAAGGCAATAGTCAAAGACATTTGCTTGAATTAGCAAATAATATAATTCAGCAAGAGTATAAACTGAGTAGACAAGATTGTGGTAACGTGCCTAGAGGGTACATTTATTTAGATGATTGTCTATTCTCAGGTAATACTGTTTTGTATGATATACAAAATTGGTTACCAAACGCACGAGAAGGAGTAACTTTATATTGTATTTTTCTGGCCGCTCATACCAATGGATTAAGATATCTTAAAAATAAATTAGATCCAAAAATTCAGGCAAAAAATATTACAGTTGATTATAGAGCCTATCAAAAATTTTCTAATATTCCTTGGGAAGAAGAAAAGTTTGAATGTCTTTGGCCGAAGCAAGTTGAAGAGAATGAACTAATCAATATCTTTGTTAATTCTATAAAAGAACGTTGTAAAGACAAGAACTGGAAACCTAGAATTTTTCGGAGCAATGGAGTTCCTCAAAAAGAAACTATATTTTCCTCGCCAGAATCAAGAAATATTGTTGAAAAAGCTTTTTTAAAAGCTGGTGCTTATATTGTCTCTTTACCCAGAGAAGCTAAACCAGAAATGCGCCCTATGGGATATGAAAAACTAGACTCTTTAGGTTTTGGAGCCTTTTTTATAACTTATCGAAATATTGCAAATAATTGTCCACTTGCATTGTGGTGGGGAGATACAAGTTATCCTGATAGTCATCCTTTTAGTAAATGGTATCCTTTATTTCCTCGCCAAATTAACGAAGAAGCAAGCAATTTTTGGTAAATTTAGTATATAGTTTATGTTAATGATACATTGTAAGAGTTATGAATGATCCATCTCAATATAGAACCTATAAAAGACAAGAATGTATAACTTTTCGTAAAACTTCTGAACCATTTGGTGGGTTATCTAATATGGCAGGTGGTTATCCAATATGTATAAATGGTATTAAGATATTAACTTCTGAGGCTCTTTATCAAGCTTGTCGTTTTCCACATATTCCTGATGTGCAAAAGCTTATTATTTCCCAAAAAAGCCCAATGACAGCTAAAATGAAGAGTAAACCCTATCGTCATCAATCTAGACCAGATTGGGATAATATTAGGGTTACTGTTATGAGATGGTGTTTACGAGTAAAATTAATTCAGAATTGGGAAAAATTCGGCCAGTTACTGTTAGCAACAGAAGATAAAGCCATTGTTGAAGACTCTAGAAAGGATAGTTTTTGGGGAGCCATTCCAGAAGATGAAATAACCTTAACAGGAATGAATGTTTTAGGACGTTTATTAATGGAATTGCGTGAATTTCTCAAAAAAGATCCAGATTCATTGAAATACATTAAACCTCAGAATATTAAAAATTTTTATCTTTTAAATAAACCGATTGGAGAAATTTTCTTTAATATTAAAAATAGCTCAAATAAAGACAAAACTTTAACCAGTACCTTATTTACTTATCAAGAAGATATCTTAAGAGAATCAAAAAGAAAAAATAAAAACAATGCTGATGATTTATCATCTCAAACTTTAATATCTGAATCTCAAAAAAATCAGGGTAAAGCTAATTATGATCAAGATAAAATTATTGATAGTGATGACTTATTTTATACGGTACTTCCTCGTCTTGAACAACAATTAAATACAGAAAAAACACCAAAAGAACTTGCTGAAATTTTTAACGTTCGTCCTGTTCAAATAAAAGACTGGTTAGAAAGAGCAATCGAAATAGATAAAGTAGAAATAATCTACATCAAAAGAAGAAAAAAATATATATCTACTGCTTCTCGTGAGAATGAGCCTTTATTGAATCTTTTAGATCATCAGAATAATAAGTAAATTATCTTATTACTTTATTCTGTAAGATAAGCATAAATTAATTTTAAAAGTAAGGTGGGCAATGCCCACCTTACGAGTTAATTATTTAGCAGGGGTTAAGGTTTTTTCCTCAACCATAACGGGGTTAGGGTTCGTTTCAGGGCTGTTTGCCTCAGAAGGGGGAACCACTTGCCAGAATTTGCCGACATATTCTCCCCAGTTATTGAGGATATGTTCGGCTTTTTGACTGCCAGTGCGCTCAAAATGAGACTCAATTAATCCCTTTAATTGGCCTTCTCCGGCTTCGGTACAAATGCGTTGAATTTCCACAATTTCGGGGTTAATTTTTTCAGGAAAACTGTTATCTTCATCCAAGAAGTAACCGATACCACCAGTCATTCCTGCGCCCACATTTCGGCCAACGGAACCGAGGACAACAATGACACCACCGGTCATGTATTCGCAACAGTGGTCTCCGGCCCCTTCAATCACCGCTTTACCCATAGAGTTACGCACCCCAAACCGTTCACCGGCGCGGCCATTGGCGTATAAAACACCGCCAGTGGACCCGTAAAGGCAGGTATTACCAACGATAACGTTGTCTGCTGCTTCATAGGTAGCTTCTTTGGGGGGAACGATGACAACCTCTCCTCCGTGCATTCCTTTGCATACATAGTCGTTGGCCTCCCCTTCTAGGTGCATAATCATCCCAGGAAGGTTAAACGCTGCAAAACTCTGACCTGTGGCACCGGTAAAGTTAAAGGTTAATTCCCCAGAAAAGCCCGTATTGCCGTATTTTTTCGCTAATGTGCCAGAAATACGCGCCCCAACGGTGCGATCGGTGTTGACAATTTTCACATTTTTTGCTATAGTTCCGTGGGTGTTGATGGCGGAACTAACGGCAGCATCAGCCAATAACTGATCGTCTAAGACGGGGCCGTTACTGTGGACATCCTCATGGTTTAACCAACTGCGATCGCTTTTCACATCGGGAAGGTTCAGCAAACAGTCGAGGTTAATGGAGTTAGTCTTAGTTAAATTAGCGTTTTTCCGCATTTTCAACAGATCAGACCGGCCAATGACCTCATCTAAGGAACGATAGCCTAATTTTGCTAAAATGGAACGGACTTCCTCGGCGATAAAATAGAAGAAGTTGACGACATTTTCAGGAACGCCGGTGAACCGTTGACGTAACCGTTCTTGTTGCGTTGCCACACCCACAGGACAGTTATTGGTATGACAGATACGGGCCATGATACAGCCTTCAGCGATCATCGCAATGGAACCAAACCCGTATTGTTCTGCACCCATCAAAGCGGCCATCATTACGTCCCAACCGGTTTTTAAGCCACCATCTGCCCGTAAAATAACGCGATCGCGGAGTTTATTCTCCATCAACATCCGATGCACTTCGGTAACACCCAGTTCCCAGGGACAACCGGCGTGTTTAATGGAACTTAGAGGGGATGCACCTGTACCACCGTCATGACCGGAGATTTGGATCACATCGGCGTTAGCTTTAGCCACACCAGCAGCAATAGTACCGATACCGATCTCTGCCACTAATTTAACCGATACTTTAGCACTGGGGTTAATTTGATGCAAGTCAAAGATTAACTGGGCCAAGTCTTCGATGGAATAGATATCGTGGTGAGGGGGGGGAGAAATGAGGGTCACACCTGCTTTTGAACGGCGTAACATGGCAATATAAGAACTGACTTTCTTGCCGGGTAACTGGCCCCCTTCCCCTGGTTTTGCCCCTTGGGCCATTTTAATCTCTAACTGTTTACCGTTCATCAGGTATTCGGGGGTGACTCCAAACCTTCCCGAAGCGATCTGTTTAATGGCAGAACTGGCGGTGTCTCCGTTCCTTAAACCGTTAAGATGGGGGAAGGTGGGAGACTTTCCTTCTGAGTCCACATCAGAGAGGGGAATAAAACGGGTGGGATCTTCGCCTCCTTCTCCAGAGTTGGACTTGGCCCCTAAGCGGTTCATGGCGATCGCTAAGGTTTCGTGGGCCTCTCTTGATAGGGCCCCTAAGGACATTCCCCCGGTACAGAAACGGGTAACGATGTCTTCGACTGGTTCCACTTCTGAGACGGGGATCGAAGGCTGATCACTCTTGAACTCTAATAAGTCCCGCAATGCCGTAATAGGTCGTTCTTCGAGGTATTTTTGATACATTTCGTAGTGATCATAAGCCTCTTTATTGGCCCCATTTTGTCCTATGGTATAGGCTTTAACCGCTTTATGGAGGGACTTGGCCATTTCTGGGGAGTTCATGTGGTATTCTCCCCCTGGACGGTAGTTAATGAAGCCGAAGTTTTTCAGTTTCTTATCGGTTAAACTGGGGAAGGCGCGACTATGAACGGCGATGATTTCTTGAGCCAGTTCTGCTATATTTAAACCACCCACACGGCTAGTGGTTCCTTTAAAGGCGAGATCCACTAATTCCATACCTAAGCCGATCGCTTCAAAGATTTGGGCCCCGTGATAGGATGCTAAGAGGGATATTCCCATCTTAGAGAGAATTTTGAGTAACCCGGCTTCCGCTGCGTGACGATAGTTGCCTAATGCGTCTTCGAGGGTGATGGTTTCGAGTTTCCCGTTGGCCATTAATCTCTGGGTTCTGGGGTCACTCCACCATTGACGGATGGTTTCGAGAGTGAGGTAAGGACAGACAGCAGAGGCCCCATAACCCACTAAACAAGCAAAATGATGGGTACTCCAACATTGGGCTGTATCGACGACTAAGGAGGTTTCGAGACGTAACCCTTGTGTAACTAAATGATGGTGGACGGTTCCCACTGCGAGTAAGGGGGGAATATAACTGGTGGTTTCGTTAACACTAGCAACCCCTGAGACGCGATCGCTTAAAATGAGGATTTTTGCCCCGTTTTCTACAGCTTGGGTGGCTTGATCACACAGTTGATCTAAGGCTGCTTTTAACCCATCTGGCCCTGTGGTAATATCCAACAGGGTGGATAACTCAGTGACGTTAAAATCTGAGTTTTTGATCTGTTCTAGTTCCGTTTCGTTGAGAACAGGACTGTCTACCTTTAGCAGTTTAGCGTCTTCTGCTTTGGGGTCGAGTAAGTTTCCTTTGGCCCCGAGTAACATCTCTAAGGACATAACCAAACTTTCCCTTAAGGGATCAATAGGCGGGTTGGTTACTTGGGCAAACCGTTGTTTAAAGTAGTCGTAGAGTAGATGGGGTTTATCGGATAAAACGGCTAAGGGAATATCATCCCCCATACAGAAGGTGGGTTCTTTCCCTTGGGTGGCCATGGGAACCACGATCATGTCTACGTCTTCTGCGGTGTAACCGAAAGCGGTTTGTTGTTGTAGCAGTTGGCCCGAGTCCCTTAATAATACGGCATCAGAAAAGGGTTGGGGGGTAATTTCTTGACGATGACGTTGCAACCATTCCCCGTAAGGATGGGTTTGGGCGATCCGTTGCTTAATCTCCCAATTTTTTAACACTTCTTGGCTGGTTAAATCAACCGCGATGGTTTGTCCAGGGCCCAGTCTGCCTTTTTCAACAATATCGACTTCGGGAATGTCTACCACCCCAGCTTCTGATCCGACCACTACATAATCATCTTTGGTTATACAATATCTGGCTGGTCGTAAGCCGTTACGATCTAAACAGGCCCCTACCATTTGACCGTCGCTAAAGGCTAGTAAGGCTGGACCATCCCAGGGCTCTTGGAAACCACTATAATAGTTGTAAAAATCGGTAATTTCGGGATACTCTTTGAGATCCGGCTGATTGTTGTAAGCTTCGGGTACTAGGATCATGGCCGCTTCTAAAGGACTGCGACCGGTTCTTACTAATAATTCTAAGGCACTATCTAAGTTATAGGAATCACTGTTGGCGGTGTTAACGACGGGGGTTAAGGCTTCGAGTTCCTCTTTTTTCCACCCTGGAACTTTGAGATGGACTTCTCGGGTGGCCATGGAGTTAATATTGCCGATGAGGGTGTTAATTTCTCCATTATGCCCTAATAAGCGCATGGGTTGAGCCAGAGGCCATTTAGGCATGGTATTTGTACTAAACCGCCGATGATATACAGCAAAGCGACTGATATAGTTGGGATCGGTCAAATCTTGATAAAATTTCCCTAATACTTCACTGCGTACCATCCCTTTATAAACGATGGTACGACAACTAAAAGAACAGATATAAAAATCATCTGCTAACCGTTTCCCGATCTGCGATCGCACAATGTATAAAACTCGATCCAACCCATCCCCTGATAACCCTTCTGGAGAGGTTACCATGATCTGTTCGATATGGGGTTGGTTTTCTTTGGCTTGAACCCCCAAAACTTCGGGTTTAACGGGAACTTCACGCCATCCTAAGACTGTTAAGTTAGCCTTTTTGACCACCTCTTCGACGTGCGATCGCGCTTCTTCTCGCTTACTGCTATCTTGGGGTAAGAATACCATCCCCACCCCTAACTGTTCTACCGAAGGCATGGTGATCCCTTTCTCTGTGAACCAGGAAGCTAGTAACTGACGGGGAATAGCTGTCATGATCCCCGATCCATCCCCTGAGTCATTATCTGCGCTACAACCCCCTCTATGTTCCATACAGGTTAACGCAGTTAAGGTTTGTTGGATCAGTTTATGACTGCCCTTTCCTTTCACATCTGCAATAAATCCTACCCCACAAGCGTCTCTTTCTTCAACGAGGGAGGGTATTCCCATATAGGTTGCGTTGGGTTGGTTATGGG
>JASJBX010000217.1 GCA_030066295.1 Crocosphaera sp. | reverse complement strand
CTAACGGATAATAGACTTTCGAGTAGGGTGGTTTTGCCGCTTGAATAAGGGCCCACGATGGCCACATTACGCACATTGCCAAGGACTTTTTCGCTCATTAAACACCTCCTTGGAGCTAATTTTCAAGCTCAACACGGCTAGTTTGGGGTTTATATAAGTGTCAAAGTCTAGGGTAGGTCATGATAAACAGTTGAAACCCTTATGTATTCTACTTTTGACTTTTGCCTTTTGACTTTTGCCTTGCGCTACGCGCTTGTTTCTCTACCCCTCTTGTGAGTGTTAAGCAATAACAGAAAATTGAACTCACATTGTTTTCTATCTAGTTTCAATGTAGCGAGTTTAACGTCCTTTGGGTATGCTAGAAGACGTTTTGCAATGACTTTTAAAATAACTCAGATATTTAGTTAAGAAAGAAAAATAATTGTTAATTAATACTACAAAAATAAGCTTAAATTAGAATTTTGTTGTATGCAATTGACTATTTAATTAATGATCTAACTCCGAACTCCTAACCCCGAACTCAGATTAATTACATCATAAATTTTTTCAGCAATTTCATGTATCACAGGAATGGCGACAGAATTACCGATTTGTCGATACATTTGTGTCCGAGAAACGGGAAATTGAAAATCTTTAGGAAACCCCATAATTGCTTTACATTCGTTCTCTGAAAGTAATCTTAATCCTGTTTCTCCATCTCTTACAAATGTCCCTGTTAATCGTTGAATTTTGTGATAAGTAGAAACAAAAGTTTTCACTTTTACTTTTGAATTTTGATCAACAATTTGTGGCCGTCCATCATCTTTTTTGAATAAATAACTTTTTTGTAAATGTTTACTAATGGAATAACCTTCCATATTATTTTCAATAAATTGATCGATAAAAACATTATTTTTCTTACCCACTGGAAAACTAAAATTAACTCTTTCTTTTAAATAGTCTCGACAAAATCCCACAATATATATTCTCTCTCTCACTTGCGGTAAATTAAACAAAGCAGCATCTAAAATACTATATCTCACATCATAATTTAAACTATCCAATGTTTTCAAAATAATCTGAAAGGTTTGTCCTTTATCATGAGTCACTAAACCAGGAACATTCTCTAAAAGGAAACAAAAAGGTTTTTTCGCTTCTAAAATTTTAGTGATGTTATAAAATAAATTACCTTGAGTTTCATGACGAAACCCCTCCCTTTTACCAATGGTACTAAAGGGTTGACAAGGAAAACCTCCTATGAGAATATCATGGTTAGGAATGGCTTGAGGATGAATCTGATTAATATCTCCAAAGGGTGTTTCTCCGAAGTTTGACTGATAAGTTTTTTGTGCATATTTATCCCATTCAGAAGAAAATACACATTGACTATAGGGATGAGAAAAACCGATTCTCATTCCTCCTATTCCCGCAAATAAATCTAGAATCTTGATTGTTTTTTTCTTGATTTTGTGATAATTGTTACTGCAATAATTATTGTTAATTTGTTCTAGTAACTGAGGAATATAAGTGGTTGTCGTATTTTTAATTAAACTAATACTATTATTCATCGCCCGTCTCTAGGTTAGGGTCGTTCAACTATACTATCATAAACAATAAAAATGAAGTAGGGGTCAACAACTGTTGACCCCTACTATTCTCTGACTATTTATGTATTAACGAGAATATCTTTTCCGTTGTCTTTGTTTTGCTAGGGCTTTACGTTTACGTTTTTCGATAGGGGTTTCAAAATGTCGATTTTTCTTCATATCATAAAAAATACCGGCTTTGCTAACTTGTCGTTTAAAGCGACGCAAGGCTGATTCAATTCCTTCGTTTTCTCCACGAATAATTTGAGTCATGTTTCTGTTTAGCTCCTGAATTAAGACTTATTGGACAGCAACTTTTGACGGTTGAAAAATTGCTCTTGATAAATGGGTTTTACTGGTATCTATTCCTTCGAGATCAACGCCAGTTAAGTTAGCTGAGGTCAAGTTGGTTTCTGTGAGGTTGGCCCCTTGTAAACGAACATTAGTTAAATTAGCATGGCTCAGATTAGCCCGACTCAGATTGACACCTCTAAGATCAGCCCCACTAAGATTAACACCCGTGAGATTGACATTTCTGAGATTAGCAGCAATCAGAGCGATACCTCTAAAGTCTCTTTGACCTGCATTGTAGCGACTTAAAAGTTCTTTAATATTCATTTAGGTTGCCTTATTTTAGATAGTTTTTATGGAATGGGATTTTTGGCGATCGCTATTGCTAAAATTAGTAACGGCGAGTGGGGCGTCCTCCTAATGATCCTCGCTCTTCTCTGGGCCTAGCTTTGTTAACTTTTAAAGCACGTCCCATCCATTCGGCCCCATTGAGGGCTTCGATGGCTGCTTCTTCTTCGGTTTCTGCATCCATTTCCACAAAACCAAAGCCTCTGGATCTGCCTGTTTCGCGATCGCTAGGAATTTTCACGCTTTTAACAGTGCCATATTCTGCAAAAACTTGTTCGAGGTCTGCCTCTGTAACATCGTATGATAAATTGCCGACGTAAATTGACATAAAAAATGCTCTAAAGTGATTGTTGTAGAGAGTTAGATTCACTTAGATGCTTGTAACTTGGAATTAACAAAACAACTCAGGAAAATAATTCTTATGGGTTCATCGTAACATGGTTTTTGAATTTCCGGATGAATCACTCGAATCTGATCGGGATCTATACTGAAGGAAGACAAAACCCCCTCATGAGCAAAAGAGGAGGTCATGGGGTTTTAATTAGGAAACACTGACAACTATTTATTTTCAGCAACTGGGGCTAATTTTACGTTTTTAGCCAGTCCTAAAAATTGTAAAACTTGAATGGTCATCCAAGTAATATCAATTTCCCACCAAGCTAACCCGTGACGGGCAGAATATTGATAAGCATGGTGATTATTGTGCCATCCTTCTCCAAAGGTTAAGAGGGCAACCCACCAACAGTTACGAGAATTATCGTTTGATTCATGGCTTTGATAACCGAATTTATGGGTTGCACTATTGACAAACCAAGTGAAGTGAAAAACCATCACTAAACGGACAAAAATTCCCCAGATTACAAAGGACCACCCGCCCAAACTGTAAAGGATTAATCCCAAAACAATTTGAATAGGAATCATAAAATTTTGACAGAAATTATAAAAAGGATCGTCTTTAATATCTTGAGTATAGCGAGGCACATCATTGTCCGCAGGAATGTGATGCAACATCCAGGCCATATGACTCCACCAAAACCCTTGATTAGAATCATGAGGATCGGATTCGGTATCAGAATATTTATGGTGAATACGGTGTAAACCCACCCATTGAATCGGGCCACCTTGACAAGCTAATGTACCGAAGAAAACTAATACATATTCCAGCCATTTTGGTGACTGAAAACTCCGATGAGACACCAAGCGATGAAACCCTAAAGTAATTCCTAATGCCCCTGTCAGCCAATACAAAAACAAGGTGACACCGATCGCTTGCCAACTGAAATTACCGGGTAAAAATGCCAGTAAGGCTACCAGATGGATCGAAGCCATGTAAATAATAATTGTCCAGTCATAGGGAAGTTTTTTAGATGTGGCAACAGTCATGTAATAACCTGAATGTAAACGTAATCAAATCTTTATTATACTTGACGATAGTCTTAACTTTTTTGAGTTGACAAAGATTTTAAAATTTTAATATTTAATTCCGAATTAAATTCCCAATAAAATAACTCATGTAAGCTTTTGTTTGGTATAAGTAAATGGGATAAACATAACTTTGTCATTGATTACAATTAGTCACTATCGACAAGAGTAAAGTTTGGGGTTGACAATTGGACAGTTTAATGCTCATAAAAGAGGCAGAAAATGCCCTGATTCCGATTTTTTCGGAAATCGACCATAAGGTCAAGCAAAATCTCAAGAAAACCTTAAAAGCCTTTCGTCATCATCGTTTAGGGGTTCATCATTTCGCCAGTGTCACTGGTTATGGTCATGATGATCTCGGACGAGAAACGTTGGATCAGGTGTTGGCTGAGATTATGGAAGCAGAAGCGGCCATTGTTCGCGTACAATTTGTATCGGGAACCCATGCGATCGCTTGTGCTTTGTTTGGGGTACTTCGTCCAGGGGACGAAATGTTAGCCGTGGCTGGTGCGCCCTACGATACCTTGGAAGAGGTCATCGGTTTACGGGGCAGTGGTCAAGGCTCCTTAACAGAGTTTAACATTAATTATCGGCAATTAGACCTAACCAACCAAGGAACGATTGACTGGGAAGGGTTGAAAACAGCTATACAACCGACAACAAAATTAGTTTTAATTCAACGTTCTTGCGGTTATTCTTGGCGTTCTAGTTTATCTATTGCAGAAATTAAAGAAATTGTTAAAATCGTCAAAGCCCAAAATTCTCAGACGGTTTGTTTTGTGGATAATTGTTATGGTGAATTAGTCGAAACGTTAGAACCAACAGCAGTGGAGGCTGATTTAATGGCAGGTTCTTTGATTAAAAATTTAGGGGGAACTATTGTGACGACGGGAGGCTATATTGCAGGGAACAAATCGTTAGTAGAAGCGGCTGCTTGTCGCTTAACGTCTCCTGGTATTGGCAGAGAAGGTGGGGCAACTTTGAATCAAAGTCGGTTGTTATTTCAAGGCTTATTTTTAGCCCCTCAAATGGTAGGAGAAGCGATCAAAGGCAGTCATTTAATTGCCTATGTTTTTGATAAATTGGGGTACGAAGTTAATCCCTTGCCTATGGTTCCTCGTCGGGATATTATTCAAGGCATTAAGTTAGGTTCTCCTGAAAAATTAAGGGCTTTTTGTCGTGCGATTCAAACCTATTCCCCTGTGGGTTCTTACCTTGATCCCGTACCGGCGGAAATGCCGGGATATGAGAGTAAATTAGTGATGGCTGGTGGTACATTTATTGATGGTAGTACGTCGGAATTTTCCGCTGATGGGCCATTAAGAGAACCTTACATTGTTTTCTGTCAAGGAGGGACTCATTGGACTCATATTTCCTTAGCTTTAGAAGCTGCTATTGAAGCCATTTCTTGATCCTGTAGGGGCTTAATCCCATTAAGACCATAATTATTGTACACTCTAGTTTAAATAGTAATAGTTATGAACAATTTAAAACAATATGCACCAGCAACACAACGAAACAGAGAACCTATTTTAGAGGTGTTATTAAGGGTACTTCCATCATCAGGAAATATCCTAGAACTTGCCAGTGGAACGGGAGAACATTCTCTATTTTTTGCCCCTGCTTTTAGTCCTCGTCTCTGGATACCTTCTGATCCTAACCCCATAGCAAGAGACAGTATTGAAGCATGGAGACAAGAGAGTTTAATTGACAATATTCAATCTCCTCTTAATATTAATGTAGAGGATGATAGATGGGTTATTGAAACAGAAAAGCTAAACATTACAACAATTATTAATATAAATATGATTCATATTTCTCCTTGGAACGCTTGTCTCGGTTTAATGGAAGGGGCAAAACGAATATTACCGTCGGGGGGAATCTTATATTTATATGGCCCCTATAAACAAGAAGGAAAACATACTGCACCCAGTAATAAATCTTTTGACCAATCTTTACGTAGTCAAAACCCAGAATGGGGAGTCAGAAACTTAGAAGATGTTGTTAAAGTTGCCGAAGACAAAGGGTTTATTCTCCAGGAAAAGATTGAAATGCCAGCTAATAATTTATCCGTTATTTTTAAGAAACAATAACTTAGAGGTTTAAGATGAAAGCAGATCAGTTTAATTTCAGTAAAAATAATAACAGTAATCTTTATAATCAAGATTATTATTTATGGCTTGAAAATACAGTTAAATTACTACTTAACGAGAAATTTTCTGAGATTAATATAAATTATCTTATTGAAGAATTAGAGGATATGGGAAGAAGTGAAAAAAGAGAAGTTTCTAGTAACTTAAGAATTTTGTTGATGCACTTACTAAAATATAAATATCAACCCAAAAAAAGGAGTAATAGCTGGTTATTTACCATTGTTGAACATCGAAAAAGACTCAAAGTTTTGTTTAAAAATAGTCCAAGTTTAAAGAATTATTATTATGCAGTTTTTTCTGAAACCTATCAAGATGCAAAAGACTTGGCATCAGCAGAAACAAGTTTATCTATTAATAATTTTCCTGATAGTTCTCCGTTTACTCCAGAAGATGTTTTAAATGAAAACTATTTACCCTAAAAATCTTACTGTAGAGACGTTTATAAAACGTCTTTACCTCATTTTTATTTGAAGAAGCCAAAGTCTTAGAATATCATTTAG
Organism: Crocosphaera sp.; assembly: GCA_030066295.1. Taxonomy (GTDB): domain Bacteria; phylum Cyanobacteriota; class Cyanobacteriia; order Cyanobacteriales; family Microcystaceae; genus Crocosphaera. The sequence continues at coordinate 509 of JASJBX010000217.1, read as the reverse complement.
ATGAAGAAAAATTACTAAATTTAGTCGAAAACAAATATGGACTAAAACCTATGTTTATTGAGAAAGTTAGGAAACCTGATCATGTTTGAAGGAAAGTATGCTGAAATTCCTAACTCCCCATCAATTCCTTTAATAAACTTATCAACCTTGAAACCCTTTTCTCATCTACTTTTGCCCTTTGCCTTTCGCGTAACTGACAGTTGTATGTTATTACAGAGATGTTATTGTTCGTGTTAGCCTCATGTATAACTTATGACTAATTCTATTTATATCAGTACCATTGAACCTAGAAGCGGCAAATCTTTGATTGCTTTAGGAATTATTGAATTAATTCTCAGAAAAACCACAAAAGTTGGCTTTTTTAGACCCATTATTCAAGATCCTATCGATGATAAACCAGATAAACATATTGATTTAATTTTATCCTATTTTAAATTACCGCAAACTTATGATGATTCCTTTGGTTTATATTATTCTGAAGTTAATCATCTCATGGGAGAAGAAAAACT
>JASJBX010000044.1 GCA_030066295.1 Crocosphaera sp. | reverse complement strand
GGGAAAATTGTTAAAACTCAAACTAATAGTACCACGAAGGAAGTTCTGGCAGTCCTTAAGGGGATACCAGAAGCCTACACTGTACCGTCAGGTCAGTGTAGGTAGTTCACTAGTAAAACGGTTAATGGAGAAGTGAAATTTTGGACCAATGGCGATCGCCAAGGTCAATCGGTTCTTATTCAAGTTCAACCCTCTAATAATCACCCTAGTGGCTATGATTTTGAGATCATAGATCCGAAAAAAAACTAAGAAGCCGTGATGTTCTCGTCGATTCTGCCTAAAATGATTGTTATAGTCAGAGGCAAGATTATGTCGAAAAATAACAACAGTGGTTTATTTATGGTAGGTGTGGTCATTGGTGGTATGGTGGGAACGGTCACCGGACTTTTATTAGCCCCCCGTTCCGGCAAAGAAACCCGACGCATTATCAAAAAATCTGCTGATGCTTTACCCGAAATGGCCGAAGACTTATCCACCACCGTGCAACTACAAGCCGATCGCCTCTCAGAGTCAGCGCAGAAAAACTGGGACGGAACCCTCAGTCGCCTCAAAGAAGCGATCGCCGCCGGCATCGAAGCCACACAACTCGAAACCCCTCCTCTAGAATCTCCCCGTGACATTACCCCAGAAACCAACTCCTCCAACAATAATTAGGGAAAACCATGGTAACCGATCCCTTATTTTGGCTTAGCTGTTCTTTATCTTTAATGGCACTCAGTCTCATAGCCGTTTTAATCGTGGCCATCCCTGTGCTGCAAGAGATAGCCAGGGCGGCCCGTAGTGCTGAAAAATTGCTGGAAACCTTGAATCGAGAATTCCCCCCTACCCTACACGCGATCCGCCTCACCGGGCTAGAAATTACCGAATTAACCGATGAGATCGATAGTGGGGTCAAAAGTGCCTCAGATATTGTCAAACAAGTGGATAATAGCCTCAATGTCACCCAAACCCAGATCAAAAAGGTGCGAACCGGAACCCGTCGCTTGGTAAGGGGGTTTCGGGTGGGCTGGAAAACTTGGAATCGTCCTCATTTAAGCGGGGAAAAAAAAGATTAATCTGAGATTGTTGTGCCAAAGAGTGTAAAGAAATATAAAATTGATTAATATTTATTTAAGTGTTGATAATCGGTTAAATAGAACAATCCTATGCAACAACCTGGTTTAAAATCTTTTTTAACTCCCCTAGTCACTTGTCTTCTCAGTTTTGCCATTTTCGTTTTTTCCCCTTCACCAGCCTTAGCCGTCAATAATCCGGAATTATTACCCGATAAAGTCACTCCTGTCGTGGATTTAGCCAATTTTCTCCCCGATCTTCAGGAAGAATCCTTAATTAACGATATAAAAACCTTTGAAAGCGACACCGGCTGGCGAATCCGGGTTTTAACCCAGTACGATCGCTCTCCAGGTCGCGCCGTCATCAATTTTTGGGGGTTAGATGATAAAAGTATTCTCTTAGTGGCCGATTCTCGCGGTGGCAATATCCTCTCCTTTAGCATTGGGGATGATGTCTATGACTTACTACCGAGAACTTTTTGGATCGAATTACAAGCCCGTTTTGGTAATATGTATTATGTGCGGGAAAACGGGGAAAACACCTCTATTATGAACGCACTAGACACAGTTAAAGGGTGTTTAGTTAAAGGGGGTTGTGGGGTTGTCCCGGGTTTACCCAGAGAGCAATGGATTCTTACGTTAATCACCTCGATTGTGGGGGGCTTAGTGTTTGGCTTTGCAGGAACGCCCCGTAAAGCGGATCAAGTGTTTGCTTGGCAATGGGTTCTCATTATTTCACCATTATGGGGAATCCTCTTTATTGCCTTTGGTATCGGTCCGGTAGTAACCAGAACCTCGGATTGGTTACCGTTATTCCGTAATGTTATCGGCTTCGCTTTAGGGGTGTTAGTGGCTTATCTGTCACCGTTCCTAAGTCAGCCCCCTGCTTCTAATCCTAATACCTAACTTATTTGTTGTGCTAATTATGGAATGGCACGTTACTGATGCTCAAAGTCTAGCCATGATTGATAAAGAAATCGGCGAAACGGTTTTTTCCCCTGCCCAGTATGAAATTGTACGGCGGGTGATTTATCAAACCGCCGACTTTGAGTATCTTTCGTTATTGCGTTTTTCACAAAAAGCGTTACAATCTGGGGCTGCCGCTTTAGCATCCCGTAGTACCCTTGTTGTTGATGTGCCAATGGTACAGGTGGGTATTGTGCCAAATCTGCAGGATACCTTCGCTAATCCGGTCTATTGTAGCACTCAAACCATTACTCGTCCCCAGAAAACAAAAACTGCCACCGCCTGGGGAATAGAAACGTTAGCCAAGCGTTATCCTGAAGCCATTTTTGTCGTGGGAGACTCCCAAACCGCCTTAACCGCTTTGGTGGAATTAGTGGAAGAAGATAAGATTAAACCGGCCTTGGTGGTTGGTACCCCGGCCGGTTTTATTGGGGCTGATGTGGCCAAAGAACGGTTACACGATGCCCAGATTCCCCACATAACGGTTAATGGCCGTAAAGGGAGTGCCGTCGTTGCCGTCGCCATTGTTAATGGTTTACTCGACCTAGCTTGGCAAGCCTACGACCAGTCCGAAAGTGGTGCCAGTTAACGGTTAAAGAACCTGGGCCCTTAACCAAGCGATGGGAAGATAGACCATTTTCTTAGGGGTTTTGACAAAAGCCCGTTGATTAAACACATCATAATCATTAGCTTCGATGACATCAAGAATCCCTTGATACAGCATTAACGCAGCCCAAACCGGCCAACGAGAGTCTCTCGATAGAATGCGAATACCCCGTTCTGCATCTTTATAATACTGTCGCGCCCGAGCAATCTGAAACCCCATTAACGCCCGCCAACGATCATCAATTACCCCTTTGAATAAATCTGTTTCTGTATAGTTAAACCGATCTAAATCTTCTAAAGGTAAATAAATCCGTCCCCGTTGAGCATCTTCCCCCACATCGCGCAAAATGTTGGTTAATTGATTGGCAATACCCAGGGCGATGGCCTCTTCTTGGGGAATATAATGTTCTAGTTGCTGATTCCAAGGGCCGACAGAAGGGTGTTTTTCCACCCCTAAAACCGCATTAGACATTAAGCCTACGGTTCCAGCTACCCGATAACAGTACAGTTTCAGGTCTTCAAAGGTTTGATAACGGTTCCGATACAAGTCCATCTGTTGCCCTGCAATCATGTCCTCAAACGGTTCTATTTCCACAGGAAACCGTTGTAAGGTGTCCACTAGGGCGACATCTTCATCTTCTAGGGGATGACCGTTAAAAAGGCATTCGAGATGTTGTTGCCACTGTTGTAGGGTTTCTGGGGTGGTAAATTTGGCCTGAGGGCCATCCACTAACTCATCGGTACGACGACACCATACATAGATAGCCCAGATGGCTCGTCGTTTTTCCGGTGGCATTAACAGGGTTCCCAGATAAAAGGTTTTAGAATATTTCTGGGTAATTTGACGACAGCGTTCGTAGGACTCTTCCACAGAGACCAGCATTTTAGGGGGTTGGGGAGGTTTAGGCAATTGTAGCATTCAGCACAAGCAGAATGATTTTCTATACTAACAAGGATATAATCGAGTTTTTGACCGTTAGACTTCTAGCATTGTCCCATTCATTGACCGTTTCGTCATTATTTTGGGCCAAGGTTCAGTCTAACTTATAGCCAAAATCTTAGACTAAAGAGGCTTCTTTAGTCACGTCTGAGGGGGATGGGGATATCTTAGCAGGATAGTCTTGGGCTAGGGTCTGCGCGGCTAGTTTCCCGGATAAGACAGCCCCTTCCATACTTCCTAGATATTTTTGCATGGTAAAGTCCCCTGCTAGGTAAAAGTTAGCAATGGGGGTCTTTTGGGAAGGCCGATAGGCTTGTCTTCCTGGAGTGGCTTTATAAACGGAACGGGGGGTTTTGACCACGTGAGATTTGAGCAGTTTGGCTTTATTTTCCCCTGTAAAGTGTTGGGGGAAGAGTTTTTCGATTTCTGCCATGGTAACTTCGATAATGGCTTCGTCGGAGGCGGTGATCCAATCTTGGGCCGGAGCTAAAACTAACTCTAACATGGAGCGATCGGGATCAGAATACTCTTTACAGGTGTTACTCATGTCCGCATAAACACTGAGTAAGTCGGAACGGGAGAACAATAGGTGATCAATATCGGTGAGTTTGCGATCGAACCAGAGATGGATGTTAATTACAGGAACCCCTTCTAACCCGTCTAATTTATTAAATTCGTCGAGTTGTCGCCAGGGTTTGGGTAAGATGACCTTTAAGGGGTCAACGGGCATGGCAGACACATATAAGTCCGCTTCAAACAGTTGATCCGGTTCACCATCTAGTCCCCTGAGCAGAAACCCTTTGACCGTATTATCGTCATTGAGTAAAATTTCCTTTAATGGGGCATTTAGTCTCACTTCTCCGCCCCTTTCGCTAATGTAGTCTACTAACGGTTGGCAGAGTCTTTCGGTGGGAGAACCATCGAGGAAGGCCATTTTTGAACCATTTTTCTCTTGTAAGAAGCGGTTCAGGGCAGTTAAGAGGATGGTAGCTGAGATTTCGTCGGGGTTAATGAAGTTTAACGCTTTAGACATGGCGATAAACACTTCTTTCTCTACTCTAGCGGGGATATTTTGCTTTTTGAGCCACTCCGACCAAGAATATTGATCCATCTCTTCAACGTAGCTTTGTCCCCGTACAATGGCAGGAAGTAACCCCAAACCAAACTTAATTTTCTCTTCCCAGGTCAACATATCATTATTGCGTAAAATAGCGATGATACCGTTAACTGGGGCGGGAATATCGGGGAAATCAAACCGTGAATAGGTTCCTGGGGTTTCCGGTTGGTTGAAAATCATGGTGTGTTCTTTCCACTGCAACCGGTCTTCAATTCCCAGTTCTTTGAATAATTGCAGCATATTGGGATAGGCACCAAAGAAGATGTGTAGTCCGGTTTCGTACCAGTCTCCATCTTCATCTTTCCAGGCGGCCACCTTGCCACCGAGAACGTGTCTTCTTTCTAGGACAATGGGGGTGTGTCCCGCATCCACAAGGTATTTGGCACATGAAAGGCCGGCTAACCCGGCTCCGGCGATCGCAACTCGCATCTATTTTTACTATTCTCTCTAAGGGTTTATAAGTTGTATTCATTATACTTTGCATTTCGTAACATTTTGTTTAGATTTGGAAATTTTCTTGATTTGGTTGCAGAAGGCAGGGGGCAGGAGGGCCGTTAACGAAGTCAGACGTTCCATAATTGATGAAAATTTAACCCATAGGATAAATAAACCTATGGGTTCCTGATTTAACGATAAAGTTCAGTACAGGGAACTCGAAAGTTTAATTTTTCTTCTAGTTTTCCAGGAGGTTTCCTACTCATCGTAGGGAATGCTCTTGTCACTAAAAATCCCTATGTACCCCTTTTGATGAACCACTGAGATAGTTGTTTGATCGTCAAAGTAACTATCTCTCTTCTCATCAGGGGTTTTCTTGGGTAAAAATGAAATTAAGCTGCTTTTTGATTAAAAAAGGCAACTTTACCGCGATAAGCTTGAGTTAAATGGGTTTCTTGTAGCACAAACTGTCGTTTGCCGGCTGCAACAATTTCTCTATTTAATAAAATTAAGTCATCGAAATGGGTAATAGACTCTCCTAAATCATGATTAACCACAATCACAATTTTGCCATTAGCCACTAATTCCCGAAAAATACTAAATAAAATACTTTCTGTTTTCTGATCAACCCCCACAAAAGGCTCATCAAACAAGAAAATATCTGCATCTTGGGTTAGGGATCTCGCTAAAAAGACCCGTTGTTGTTGTCCTCCCGATAACTCCCCAATGGGGCGATCGCGATAAGCAGCCATATCCACCCGTTGTAAGGCTTCTAACCCCATGCGACGACTGTAAGCAGAAAACCACTTTAACCAACCGGTTTGGCGCACTCTCCCCATCATCACCACATCCCAGACTGTAACGGGATAAGTCCAGTCAATTTGCGATCGCTGGGGAACGTAGGCCACTTTCTCTAATTGTTGTAGCAGAGGACGACCCTGATACGTCACGGTTCCCTCGGTGATGGGAATCAACCCTAACATCCCTTTCATCAAGGTACTTTTTCCTGCGCCATTCGGACCAATAATTCCCGTCAACCGTCCGGGTTGGATGGATAGATTGATGTTGTGTAATGCCTGAAGACGACGGTAATACACCCCTAAATGACTGACGGTTAATTCCTGCTCTGACATGAATGATATCCCCTGCTAGTGGCCTTCGTTTCCCTAGCATAACCTAAAAATGAGAAAATTATGAAAAAGATTATGAGATAATTATGAAAACCATTATCAACAGAGGTTAGGATGAAAATAGATCGAGCCAAAGGATTCCTTTGGAGTATGGTGTTAGCGGTGGGAATCAGCAGTTGTCAAGGGGAAAACTCCCAACCAACCCCAACAGAAGCCAAACCGAAAGTGGTGTCTACCAGTACCATTATCGCGGATTTAGTAACGGAAATTGCTCAGGATGAAGTAGAACATGAAGGAATTTTAGACCCTGGGTCTGATCCTCACGTTTATGAGCCAGTTCCTACGGATAGCATCGCTTTTGAAGAAGCCGACCTCATTTTTTACAATGGCTATAACTTAGAAGCCGGGCTAATCAAACTGATCAATGCCACGGGAATTCAAGGGAAAAAAGTACCGGTGGGGGAAGCCGTAAAACCTTTAAACTGGGAATATGAAGGACAAACCGTCCCAGATCCCCATGTGTGGGGTTCGGCCAAAAATGGCATTCTGATGGTGAATAAAATCAGAGATGAATTAATTGCCATTTCTCCCGAAGATGAAGCTATTTTTACCGAAAATGCAGCCGAATTAACTGCTAATTTACAACGTTTAGATAATTGGATTCAACAACAAATTAATACCATTCCTGAACCTCAACGGAAATTAGTGACCACCCATGATGCTTTTCAATATTATGCCACCACCTATGGGTTAACCGTTACAGGAACATTAATTGGTATTAGCACAGAAGAAAAACCCAGCGCACAAACCGTTAAAAATCTCACCGAGGCCATTAAAAAAACCCAGGTCCGTGCTATTTTTGCCGAGACAACTATCAACCCGACTTTAATCAAAACTGTAGCTGAAGAAGCTGAGGTTAACTTAGCTGAAAATGCCTTATATTCTGATTCTATTGGAGCCAAAGGAAGCGACGGGGATAGTTATATTAAAATGTTGGTTTCTAATACTCGTACCATTGTAGAAGCCTTAGGGGGAAAAGTAGAACCGTTTAATCCTTAATGGGGGAAGATGAAACTTTCAGTCATCTCTTCAAAATTACGTTTTTGTAGCTCTTTCTGGGTAATCTAGTTATGTATAATCATAAAGAATGATCAAAAAAATAAATCTCTATGAGCAACGAATTTGATAATCATGAGCAATCCACTGATCCCTTCCCTCTGTTCACTCCATCCCAACAACGTCAACCGTTAGCAGAGTGGACAGAAAACCCAATAGATTATCCGAGAGACGCTACAATTCCTGAATTGTTTCAACTGCAAGCAGCTAGAATTCCTGACCGGGTTGCGATCGCTTATAAAAATCAAGAGATTACCTATTATGAACTCGATAGAAAGTCAAACCAATTAGCTCATTATTTACAAAAAATTGGAGTCAAAGAAGAAACCTTAGTACCGATTTACTTAGATAAAAACCCTGATTTAATCATTACTATTTTAGCTATTTTAAAAGCAGGAGGAGCTTATTTACCTTTAGATACTTCTGCTCCTTCGGTAAGAATTCAAGCTATATTAGAAGACGCTAAAGCTTCAATTATAGTCACTCAAAAACCTTACTTAGACACGATTAAAAATATTAATCATAATTTAACTTGTATTGATATTGATAATAGGGCTATTTTAGAGGATTCTCCTGATCATTATTCCCCTAAATCTGAAATAAACGGAGATAATTTAGCTTATGTTATATATACATCAGGTTCAACCGGTAAACCCAAGGGAGTTTGTGTGGTTCATCGTGGGGTTGTACGACTGGTAAAAAATAATAATTATGCTAATTTTAAGGAAAACGAAGTCATTTTACAACTCGCTTCTATTGCCTTTGATGCAGCAACATTTGAAATCTGGCAACCTTTATTAAATGGAGGTAAACTGGTTTTAATCGATATTAAAACCCCATCCTTAGAAGACATTGGCGAAGCCATAAAAAAATATAAAATTACTAGCTTATTTTTAACAACAGCTTTATTTAATCTGATTGTAGATGAAAAACTAGACTATTTAAAACCATTAGAAAGACTATTAACAGGGGGAGAAGCTATTTCTCTCACTCATGTTAGAAAAGCATTTAAAGCTTTACCAAATTGTCAGTTAATTCATGTTTATGGTCCCACGGAAAGTACGACTTTTACTTGTTTTTATAAAATTACGATAGATGATATCAAACAAGACTCAATTCCTATTGGTCGTGCTATTGCCAATACTCAAGTATATATACTAGATGAAAAGTTAAAAATAGTCCCTATTGGAGTAGTTGGAGAACTTTATATTGGAGGAGAGGGTTTAGCAAGAGGTTATTTGAATCAACCGAAATTAACTGAAGAAAAATTCATTAAAAATCCCTTTAATAATGACTCTAACTCCCATCTTTACAAAACAGGTGATCTCGTTCGTTGGGATGAAAAAGGAAGAATTGAATTTTTAGGACGTATTGATTTTCAAGTTAAAATCAGGGGTTATCGTATTGAATTGGGAGAAATTGAAACAGTATTAAATCAACATTCAGCAGTTAAAATATCCAAGGTGATTGTCAGGGAAGATATCCCTGGTCATAAAGAATTAATTGCTTATCTTATTTTTAATTTAGAACAAAATTTTGGTGCAGAAATTTATCACGAAATTCGTAATTATCTTAAGCAGCAACTCCCTGACTATATGGTTCCAGCCGCCTTGGTTGCAATCGATTCTTTTCCTTTGAATATTAATGGAAAAATTGACTATCGCGCCCTTCCTGCACCTGATTTTTCGGCCTTTAAAAGTTATTATGTTGCTCCTCAAACACCAACAGAAGAAATTATTGCTAACATTTGGAGTCAAGTGCTAAAAATAGAAAAAATTGGGATTAATGATAATTTTTTTGAGTTAGGGGGAAATTCACTACTTGGGACTCAAGTTATCTCGAGACTTAGAGAAAACTTGAATCTAGAACTATCTATTAGTTTATTATTTGAGTATCCAACCATTGCCCAAATTTCTCAGCATATTACTGTAAAAGAAACTAGCAATAACAATTTATTAATAGAACCGATTCAACCAATAAAAAAAGAGAAAAATATTCCCCTTTCGTTTGCTCAAAAACGTCTTTGGTTTCTCAATCAACTAGACTCGAATAATACAGCGTATAATCTTTTATATCGTTTTCATGTTCAAGGTTCACTTAATATTAATGCGGTAGAAAAGAGCCTCTCTGAAATCAGAAAACGTCATGAAATATTACGCACAAGTTTTGTTTCTATTAACGGAAAGATAACCCAAAAAATTGAGGGAAATCAGTTTACTTTGCCTATCATTGATTTACAACAAATTCCTGAAGGAGAAAAAGAAATAGAAGCAGAAAAAATAGCTCAACAAGAAGCTAATTACCATTTTAATCTTGGCCAAGATTGTCTTTTTCGTGTTAGATTAATAAGGCTAAATTGCCAAGAATATCACCTATTATTTAATATTCATCATATTATTTTCGATGGTTGGTCTTTCGGAGTCTTATTTTCAGAATTGAAATCACTTTACAGTGCTTATTTGCAAGGGTTAACTACTCCCTTACCATCCTTACCTATTCAATACGCTGACTTTACCTTATGGCAAAAAAATAACTTAACAATAGAAGTTTTAGACCCTCAATTAAATTACTGGAAACAACAATTACATGGCACGTTACCCATACTAAAATTACCTACAGACCATGCTCGTCCTAAAATACAAACCTACAAAGGAGCAACACAAACCTTTCTTTTATCATCAGAATTAACAACAAGTATTAAAGCATTTTCTAAAAAAGAAGGGGTCACATTATTTATGACCTTACTAGCAGCATTTAAAGGATTATTGAGTCGCTATAGTGGACAAAAAGATATTATAGTAGGAACAGCTATTGCCGGCCGAAAACGCAAAGAACTTGAACATTTAATCGGTTTTTTTGTTAATACTTTAGCGTTGCGAAGTCATTTAAGTGATCGTTTAAGTCTTCGAGAATTATTAAATCAAATTAAAAAGGTTTGTTTAGATGCTTATGCTCATCAAGATGTTCCGTTTGAGCAGTTAGTCGAGACATTACAACCGGAAAGAAATTTAAGTCATCATCCCATCTTTCAGGTAATGTTTATTTTGCAAAATACAGAGATGGAAGCCTTACAATTACCAGATTTAAAAATTACAACTTTAGAAACATCAAGACAAACAGCAAAATTTGATCTGACATTATCTCTAGAAGAACAACAGGGAAAATTAAGAGGAGAATGGGAATATAATACAGATTTGTTTGAGAGTTCGACCATAGAAAGAATGGCGAAACATTTTCAGATTTTATTATCGGAAATATTATCTTCTCCTGAGCAAAAAATTCATCAAATATCCTTACTAACTGAAAAAGAAAAAAATCAATTATTAGTTGAATATAATCAAACCCAATCGTTCTATCCAAAAAATATTGGCACTCATCAGTTATTTGAACAACAAGTTCAAAAAAACCCAAAGGCGATCGCTTTAATTTTTGAAGAACAAGAAATATCTTATCAAACCTTAAATATTTTAGCGAATAAATTGGCTTATAAGCTAGAAAAATCAGGGGTTAACTTAGAAACAATCGTAGGGATTTATTTAGAAAGTTCTGCGGAAATGATTATTACTATGTTAGCCATTTTAAAAGCAGGAGGTGCTTATCTACCCCTCGATCCAAGTTATCCTGAAGAACGCATTAATTATATGCTTGAAGATGCCGAGGTGTCATTTTTAGTTTCCACACAATCACTGATTCAAAATTTACCTAACTATCAAGGTAAACTTATTTGTGTTGATAAAAATAAAGAGAATAATGGGGAAAACTATCAAGATAATTTTACCCCTCATATTAACTCCCATAACTTAGCTTATATCATCTATACTTCAGGTTCAACTGGAAAACCAAAAGGGGTACAAATTGAACACAAAAGCTTAATTAATTTGCTATTTTTCTTTAAAAACAAGCTTAATATAACCCCAAAAGATAGCTGGTTAAGTATAACAACTCTTTCTTTTGATATAGCTACCTTAGAAATCTTTTTACCTTTAATTACAGGGGCTAAACTAATTCTAGCTTCCCGTCAAGTTGCTCGTGATGGAAGACAATTAGTAAAAACTTTACATGAATCTCAAGCTACTATTCTGCAAGCAACCCCTAGCACCTGGCAAATGTTATTATTAGCAGGTTGGAAGGGAACCCCTAACTTAACTATGTTAACTGGAGGAGAAGCATTATCTCAAGAGTTAGCGAACCAGTTATTAAGACGGGGTTATCGTCTCTACAACGTTTATGGTCCAACAGAAACCACTATTTGGTCACTCTGTGATTGTATTAGTAATGACCAGGAAAAAATAGCGATAGGTCGCCCAATTAATAATACAAAGGTTTATATTTTAGATACTCATTTACAACCTGTACCTATAGGAGTCTCAGGAGAATTATATATTGCTGGTGATGGTTTAGCGAGAGGCTATTTTAATCGTTCTGAATTAACGAAACAAAAATTTATAGAAAGTCCGTTTGAACCTAGACAGAAACTATATAAAACTGGAGATTTAGCTGCTTATAGAAAAGATGGGAAAATTGAGTTTTTAGGTCGTATTGATAATCAAGTCAAAGTCAGAGGATTTAGAATAGAATTAGGGGAAATAGAAGCAGCATTAAATCAACATCCCCAGATTAAGGATGCTAGAGTAGCGGCTAAACAAGATGAACATCAATTTCAACAATTAGTGGCCTATATTGTTCTTGATAAGCATCAAAATTTTGACACAGAACTATATCACGAAATTCGTGGACATTTACAACAAAAGTTACCGAACTATATGATTCCGGCTGCTTTTGTGACCTTAGAATCTTTCCCCCTAACGCCTAACGGTAAAATTGATTATCGCGCTCTTCCTGCACATAATTTTTCGGCTTTTCAACGTAAATATGTTGCTCCTAGAACCCCTACAGAAGAAATTATTGCTAATATTTGGAAACAGGTTCTTAGTCTCAAAAGTGTTGGTATTCATGATAATTTCTTTGAGTTGGGAGGACATTCTTTACTAGGAACACAAATCATTTCAAGAATTCGAGATAGTTTGAAGATAGAAGTTTCCTTAAAATTATTGTTTGAATGTCCAACCATTGCAGAACTTTCTGAACATATTGAGATTAATAAAAATGTTAATCATTCTTTATCCTTACCTTCTATCGTACCTAGGGAAACGCAACAAGCTTTACCTCTTTCTTTCGCTCAAGAAGGACTTTGGTTCCTAACACAACTAGAACCCAATAGTACGGCTTATAATATGCCGTTTATCATAGAAATAAAAGGTTCACTAAATATTAATGCTTTAGAAAAAAGCATTAATGAAATTATAAAACGTCACGAAATCTTGAGAACTAATTTTATTTCAATAGATGGACAGCCTACTCAAATTATTAACCAAGATATTAACTGCAAATTATCGATTCATAATCTAAAAAATATACCTAATGAGCAGAAAAAAGCAGAAGCAGAAAAATTTGTTTATCAATTTATAGAACAGCCTTTTAATTTAGATAAAGATAGTCTCTTTTCTGTAAAATTATTACACTTAGATTCAGAAACCTATTGGCTATTATTTAATATTCATCATATTATTTTTGATGGTTGGTCTTATGAACTACTAAAAGGAGAATTATTCACACTTTATCAAGCTTATGAGCAAGAAAAATTCCCAGAAATAGCTCCACTTTCTATTCAATATGCAGATTTTTCATTATGGCAGCGTCACTGGTTTACAGATGAAAATTTACAATTTCAATTAAGTTATTGGAAGGAACAATTAAAGGGTACTTTGCCTATTCTAAAATTACCTATAGATTTTCCTCGCACTCCACTACAAACCTATAAAGGAGATTCCTATTCCTGGTATTTATCGTCAGAATTAATAACACAAATAAAATCATTTTGTCAACGGGAGGGAGTTACTTTATTTATGACTTTTTTAACCGTATTTAAGATATTACTTTCCCGCTATACTGCTGAAAAAGATGTTATTGTAGGAACCCCTATTGCATCCCGTAATCGTACAGAAATAGAAAACTTGATAGGCTTTTTTATTAATACTGTAGCCTTACGAACTAACTTAGGTCAAAATCCTAGTTTTCGAGAACTACTCAGTCGTGTCCAACAAGTTACTTTAGACGCTTATGCTCATCAAGATTTCCCCTTTGAAAAGTTGGTTCAAGAATTAAAACCCGAAAGGAATTTGAGTTATAATCCGATTTTTCAAGTGTGGTTTAATCTGATTAATTTAACCAAAAATGAAATTAACTGTAATAAGTTACAAATCAAATCTATACCTGTTATGGAAACAATGGCTAAGTTTGATCTTAGTTTTTACATAGAAGAAGAGAAACAAGAAATTAAGCTTAAATTTGTCTATAATAATTTACTTTTTAATTCTAATACGATTGAAGGAATGGCAAGACATTTCCAGAACATATTAGAACAAGTGATTGTTGCTCCAGAAAATAAAATTTCTAGTTTTTCTTTATTCAATGAAAAAGAGCGTTATCAATTAACCCATCAACGGAATGAAATTAGTCCGACTAATTCATTTTTAAACTTCCCTAAAATAGCTATTGAACAATCTATCCCATCTCGGTTTGAAGAACAGGTTAACAAGTATCCTGATAAAATTGCTGTCCAAAGTAAAGACAATCAATACACCTATCAGCAACTCAATAATCAGGCCGATAAAATTGCTCAATATTTGCTCAATTTAACGAGTAAAAAACAAGTTAAAGTTGCTCTATTTTTCGATCATAATGTATCGATGATAGCAGCTATCATGGGTGTTCTTAAAGCAGGTCAAATGTATGTACCCCTTGACCCTAACTATCCTCAAGATAGGATTTCATATATTCTAAAAGATTCTTGTACTGAAGTCATTTTAACAAATGATAGAAACCTGGATCATGTTAAAGCCATAACTCAAAACAAGCTACCTATTATTAATATTAATCAGCTTAACCATGTCCCTGTTAATCTAAACTTAGATATTTCACCCGAAACCCTTGCTTATCTTCTTTATACCTCTGGTTCAACAGGAAAACCGAAAGGAATTATTCAAAATCATCGTAACGTTCTACATTTTATTAGAAATCATACTAATAATCTTCATATTTCTGCTGATGATAACTTAATTTTATTAGCTTCTTATAGTTTTGATGCAGCCGTTATTGATATTTTCTCTGCTCTTTTAAATGGGGCAACCCTGACTCTTTTTGATATCAAACAAGAAGGATTAAATAATTTATCTGATTGGTTACAAGCATATAAAATCACAATTTATCATTCAACTCCAACAGTTTATCGCTATTTTCTAGAGATATTAGATAAGAAAAAATCCCTGGCTAAAACTCAGTTGTCTCACATTAGATTAGTGATCTTGGGAGGGGAAACTGTTGTTAAAAAAGATGTTGAATTATATCAAATTTTCTTTGCAGATCATTGTCTTTTGGTTAATGGCTTAGGTGCAACAGAATGCTCATTTTATCTTCAATATTTGATGAACAAATCTATAACAATCAATCAGCCATCTGTTCCTGTTGGTTATGGTTTTGAAGATAGCGAAATTATTTTACTGGATGAAAACGGAAAGATAACCGATGTTTGTGGGGAAATTGCTGTTAAAAGTCCTTACATTGCCTTGGGTTATTGGCAAAAAGAAGACTTAACAAAAACTGTCTTTTTAGAAAATTTTCAAGGGAAAAATCAAAGAGTTTATCGCACTGGAGACTGGGGATATTTAAGGAATAATGGCGTAATAGAATGTTTAGGGAGAAAAGATTTTCAAGTCAAAATACGGGGTTTTCGTATTGAATTAGGAGAAACTGAAGCAGTTTTAAAAGAATATTCTCAGGTAAAAGATGCTGTCGTGGTTGACACAGACAATCGTTTAGGGGAGAAACAATTAATTGCTTATATTGTTCCGCAAGATAGCTCTTTACTCTCCAATGATCAACCTCAAACTATCAAACAATGTCGAGCATTTCTGCAACAAAAACTCCCCAGCTATATGATCCCGACCCAGTTTATTTTCTTGGAAACCCTACCCTTTACTCCCAATGGAAAAGTTGATCGTCGTATCCTGGCAATGAGGAACGAAAGTGAACAGGTAACACCAAAAACCTCGATTGCCCCTCCTAATCCTTTAGAATTAGAACTGATTAAAATTTGGCAAAATGTACTAGGACTTGAAACGATCGCAGTGAAGGATAATTTCTTTGACTTAGGGGGACATTCTTTATTAGCGGTTCGTCTCGTAGTTGAAATTGAAAAAGTATTACATCAAAAACTATCTTTAGGCACTTTATTCCAATTCCCAACTGTTGAACAATTAGCTGAAGTGATAACCCGTCAGGAATCTTGTTCAGAAGCGATCTGGCCTATGCAACCCAATGGGGGTCGACCTCCTTTATTTTTTGTCCATGTACTGGGTAGAGGACTTAAATTTTGCCGTCCTATCGTTAAGCATCTTGATCCGGATCAACCTGTTTACGGACTCAATGCTCAAATGAGTCAGACCCAGAAAACTATTTCTAATCGAGTTGAAGACTTAGCAACTTATTATATAGAGCAAATGCGAATGATCCAACCCGAAGGTCCCTATTTATTAGCGGGAATATCTTTTGGGGGAAAAGTTGCCTATGAAATGGCGCAACAACTTCAATCTCAAGGCGAAACAGTGTCTCTTTTAGCGTTATTTGATACTTACGGGCCAGATGCCGTTAAAAAAAGAACCCTGACCGAGATCATTAATTTTTATTGGACTCATTTTTTAGAAGGCGGTTTTCCTTACTTGATTGATCACTCCAAAGGAAAAGTCATAGCCATAATTAACAAAGCCCTGAAAAATTTAATAAAATTTGGCAAGAATTTTTATGTATACCTTGCTCTTAAGTTCAACTTCTCTTTATCTGAGGAACTGCAAGATTTTATGTTTCAACAAAAAAATAGGCAAGCATCAATCATCTATATACCCAGAGTTTATTCTGGTAATGTCAGCCTTTTTCTGGCTCAAGAGAAGATAATTTCTGCCAATATCCCCCTTGATCCTCAGTTGGGCTGGGGATCATTGGTAACCGGAAAATTGGCAGTATATGAAATCCCTGGAACCCATCTGGGGATGTTGCAAGCCGCTTCAGCAAAAATATTGGCTGAAAAATTAACCCTTGCTATCGAAACCATTGACTAATGAGCCACTGGACAACCAGAGGTTAACTTTTTGAGGAAGGTACTATTATCAAAATAATGTTCAACCGCTAGAATTTTCAGGTCGTCGGTGACTTTGGCCACACTCATACCTCTAATTTCAATGGTTTCTCCTGTGGGTTGATGGTCTTTGTAAGGACCGTTAAAGGTTCCCCAGTGCCGCCATTTGAAGGTAACATTAGGTGGGCCTGATAAGACTTCGATAAGTTCCCATAAAAACCCATTGGGAAAGGCTTTATGAAATAGTTCAAAGGAGGATTCAAAGTCTTCTGCGTTGGGATCGTACCCTGGCGTTTTGTCAATAAAGAGGTTATAGGTTCCTTGATCACTGACATCTTTTGCGCTGTAAATGGGTCCGCCATTACTACTCATTTGGAATTTATCAGTCACAATGGATAACCACTGTTGGGGATCGGCTTTGTGAGAGGCTTCCATTTCAAAAGTTCTCACTAAGTTTTGAGCGATCGCCTCTAACGATCCAGGGACATGATTATATTGGCTTTCTTTGTGTAAATACTGGTCGGTATGGGAGTAGTCGGGCTTTTCTCCGTTACGCCATTTCACCCCTTCATCATGATCTAAGACAGTATTACGATCCTGTACCCAAAGGGGCAGTTCTGCATTGTGATCCTTACTCATTCGATAAATCCCTGTGGCGAAGTTAGGTTACTTATTATCTTTAATTATAAAAAATTACTAGATCAAGTTTTAATTCCAAACCTAAAATATTTCTTTATTTTCTGATAGTTAAGTTTCTATATTTGAGAGGAGAAAAACAGTTCTCCTCTTCCTTCGGCGATTATCTTTCCTCGATGGGACACCATATTTGTTCAGTTGGTCCCGTATAATCCGAACTAGGACGAATGATGCGATCGAGTTCTAATTGTTCCAAACAATGGGCTAACCAACCCACCACCCGACTAACGGTAAAGGTGGAGGTAAACAAGGGCGATGGCAGTCCCAACCCATGCAACACCAAAGCCGTATAATATTCCACATTGGTTTCGATGCTACGGTTGGGTTTATATTCCTTGAGTAAGCGCAGGGCGGTGGTTTCTACGTCAACCGCTAAACCCCAAAATTCCTTATCTTCTCGGCGTTTCCAAACATCAGCCGACACTTTGGAGAGTAAAATGGCTCTGGGATCTTTAACCCGATACACCCGATGACCAAATCCCATCAGCCGTTCTCTGGTTTCAAACTTATGACGCAAATAGCCCTCCACATCTCCCGATTTCTGCATATCTAGCAACATATCGAGGACCGGTCCGGGCGCACCGCCATGCAGCACCCCTTTCATGGCACCGATAGCTGCTGTTACCGCCGAGACAAAATCGGAGCGAGTGGACATGACCACCCGTGCAGCAAAGGTAGAGGCATTCATGCCGTGTTCTACCACGGTATTGAGGTAAATTTCTAGGGTTTTGACATCTTCTGGGCTTGGTTCTTGTCCTGTCAGCATATATAGGTAGTTAGCCGCATGGCCTAATTCCAGATGGGGTGCGATGACCGATTGACCCTGGAGCAACCGCCAATAAGAGGCTGTAATAATGGGAACTGAAGCAATAATTTTCAGTGCGCCGTTAATTCCCTCTTTATCGATGCGATGGGACTGCATATCCAGGGTGAGACAGCTAACCCCTATCCTGACCCCTTCGATGAGTTCGATATCGTTTTCTGCTGCGTTTTTGAGAATGTCTAATATTTTTTCGTCAAGATATCGATGGGATAAGAGTTTTTTGGTGACGTTATCCAGTTCGTTTTTGTTAGGGAGATGATTGTGTAAAAATAAGAAAACCATCTCTTCAAAGGAGGCATTAACGGCAAGCTCTTCAAAGGGAAATCCTAATATGATTAACTTTCCTAACTGCCCATCAATTTTACTGAGGTGATTGGGTATATTTTCCATATATTTCAAATTACCTAAATAGTTGAGGCTAACACCAACTTAAGCACTCTTGTTGATTATAGCATAGTGCTTTCCTCAGATTAATTTTTGTCATTAAGGAAATCAACTTAACTTTTCGTTATCTAGATTTCCTTTTATTAATGAAAGTTGGAGTTAATACCCTCGCCAAACCCCGATCAAAATTCCTTGCACTTCTATTTGGTTGGCTTTGACTTCTATGGGTTGATAGTTAAGATTTGAAGGTTTTAACATCACCATTTCTCCATCTTGATAATATCGTTTTAAAGTGGTTCCCACCCCTTCGACTCTCGCGGCAACAATTTCACCGTTTTTTAAGGTTTCATCGGGATTCAAAGAGCGCATAATCGCCAAATCTCCATCGGTGATTAAATCTTCAATCATGCTATCCCCTGTCACCCTCAACCCCCAATAATTGTTAAGCTGGAGCAAATGGGAGAGGTCTAAGCGTTCTTGTTCGTCCCTGAAGGGTTCTACTAACCCTCCGGCTGCGATCGCTCCTAGAATGGGGATTCCTTTGGGCTGCTGGTGTAAAATTCTTAAGGTACGGGCTTTTCCTTCGGTCCAGTCGATATAGCCTTTGTTTCTTAATCTTTCTAAGCGACTTTGCACCGGTGCTGGCGATCGCAGATTCATCGCTTTCATCATTTGACGAATGGAAGGGGCGTGTTGATTTTCGTTAATATACTTAATCAACCAGTCGTATAATTCTTTTTGTGCCGGGGTTAAAGGTTCCATCGGTTTTGCCTACTGCTCAGAACATAGGTACTATGATAAACCTTTTTGGCCCTTTACGATAATAATTTTGATCCTAGTTACAATTCTAGAACAGTTTGAAGCATTTCCCGATCTCCAGGTTTGGCACAAAAGCGTCCATTTTCGAGATCCCGAATCCAACTTTGGCTTTTGCCAATTTCTTTGGCCAGGGCCCGTTGACTTAATCCTTTGCGTTTTCTGGCCTCTAAAATTTGCTGAGCAGATAGCTCAGGGGCTTTTTTGGTGCGAGCTTTGCGATGATTTTTCCGTTGTTTTTTTTGTTCAAATTTCACTAATTGTTCTTCCCATGCTTGCGGAAGTTCAAAGTTGAGAATTCTTGCTTTCATCAACCAATTCCATTTTCCCCTGGGCCCTGAGTCGGTTAAACGATGTTGTTGACAACCATCGTTAATCCAAAAGTCTAAGGCTTCGTCTCCATCATCTGGCAGTTGGTCTAATTTGACCCATAGGGGTTGGATGATTTCTGGGTAGGAAACCGGGTCAAATACGGGTTTTAGTCCGTAATGATTCAAAACTTCTAAATCGCTTTCAAAGGTGCGTATCAGGCGTTTTCGTTGCTCTCGTTGAATGTCTGCTTGAGCGATCCTCTGTTGACCATAAGCCACTCGCATCAGGGTGGGAACCGTAATACATTGTTTACGCCCCATCTTACTTTTGAAAAGTAACCAGAGCATCATTCTCACTGCCCCAGGATGTTGTTGCCAAATACTCATCACACTACTCAAAATAAATTGGGGTAAGGACCCATATTGATAGAAGGCAACCCTTTGATTATAGCCTTGTTTATTTAAGAAGTATTTTGCCCATATTCCAGTTTGTAAGGTAAAGGTTAAGCCGATTAAATGTTGACAGCCTAAATCATCTTCTTGGAAATGATGTTGAATGTCTAATAAGTTCCAAATGGGACTTTCTGGAACAGTAAACCCTTTGACTTTTCCTTGTTGGGGCCAGTCAATGGTGGCTAATAATTGACAGGTTTGTTGTATTAATAGTTTAATGAGGCTTAATTTTGAGGCTTTACTGAGGTCTTTTCGTTTATCCAGTCCTAAATATTGTTCGATTTGTTGATCGCTAATAATAAATTTTTCTTCCCACGGTTTTTCTGCTATTGTGGCATAACCGGCAAATAGAAGGTGTAAGCAAGCTGCTCGAATATCAATCTTCTCTAATTGATTAGCATCGGACACATAGTTGACTTTTTCTGATACTTGTGCATCCAATGTATCATTTAAACGGAAGATAATTTTTCCTCTTCCTTGTTTAACTTCTCGTTCATAATATAGATTTCCTTCCCTATCTTTTTCCCAAGTTAGCACTGAAGCGCGAGTTAGCACTGTACAAGCTTCCCAAATGATCATTGATGAAGCAAAGGGGGTGTTTTTTCCGTTAATAAAGAGTTCAGGAGAGGTGGCAATTCTGGCTACATTTTTATAGCGTCCTTTTTTCGCTTGGCTGGGGGTTGGACTACTGATAGGACATTGCACAATACACTGAGGTTGATGATAATAACCTTCGCAATTATTACATTTTTCTTGATCAATCCAGTATTCACCATTTTCGGTTTGAATGGCATCGGTTGGACAGTCAATTTGACAATTATTACAGGTTGGACAACTCTCAGAAATGGTATAAGACATGGTGGTTCAAGAAGAGTGACAAATGAAGCAAAATATGACCATATTATTCAATTACTAAATCAATTTTTAATCGAGTATTTATGCAATGATTCAGTATTTTTAGCACAATACCTTACTTATCTCTCACACAACAAAGATGCTATCCTGAGATTATTGGCAATTCCTTGGATAGTAAAAATTCTATGCAGTTACTCTGATTTCACTGGTATTGTGCCAGTTCTATGATCTAACACTTCTCACTGTTGTTATGGTATTTAATAACCGTTTCGGCTTATGTTTATCACGAACATTTTACTATAGTTGTGTATTTTTTCCCTGTTTATGTTATCGATTTGTTGCCAGAATTTATCCTATTAATGCAACCATCAATGATTTTTATGAATAACCATCCCAGTAATCATCATCATCGTCTTGATTAATGAAAAAAAATGTAAAGCATCCTACAGACAAAACGCACCTTCATAAGAATGGATGGTAATTTCAGTAGATCGAAAAGTTGCTTGTTTAGGCTGCAAGGAAGCAGGGAGCGGAGAGAATGGGAGATTATTATAAGCTATTTTAGAGAAAATAAAGGTTTTAAAGGCTATAAATCTCTAGAAATCTTAATTTAACTCGCTATATTTTAATTTTTATCCTATTTACTTTCTCCCCCGCTCCGTTCTCCCTGCTCCCCCGCAATCCTAACTAGGATCTTTGTGATCTACTGAATTTTATTGACTTTTGTAATTTTCTCTATAGTTTTATAACAATTTCTTCAATGAGTCAGTTATGATCAAAAACAGAAAATAGCTTGAAAAAAGACAACAATCGTGATACCTTCTTTATTGATCATCGATCCCTTATTGACTGCCTGGCTGCAAGAAGACATAGGACGAGGCGATCGCACAACGGATGGGTTAGGACTGGAGACAATGGGGACAGGCCAATGGGTTGCTAAAGCTTCAGGGGTGATAGCTGCTTTACCCATAGCGCAGAGAGTCTTTCAATTATTAAACCCTCACGTTGAATTTAAGGCCAAGGTCAAAGAGGGGGAGAGGGTAGACAAGGGTCAAATAGTGGCTGAGTTACACGGACCCCTGAATGCCTTATTAACTGGGGAAAGAGTTGCTTTAAACTTAGGGATGCGTTTAAGTGGTATTGCCACCCTAACCCGACAATATACGGAAATTATCACTGACCTACCGACCCAGTTGGTGGATACTCGCAAAACCACCCCCGGCTTAAGGGTACTCGAAAAATATGCTGCCCAGGTAGGAGGGGCCAGAAATCATCGGATGGGGTTAGATGATGGGGTGATGATCAAAGATAATCATATCAAAGCTGCTGGCAGTATTCAAGCCGCCATCGAATCCATTCGTCCAACCATTCCTTATCCCCTTACCATTGAAGTAGAAACCACCACGTTGGCAGAAGTCAAAGATGCTTTAAAATATGGGGCTGATATTATTATGTTAGATAACATGAATCTAGAGTTAATGAAAGAAGCAGTGAGTTATATTCGGGGAGAAAATAACCAGATAAAAATTGAAGCATCTGGTAATATTACCTTAGATAATCTTCGACAAGTTGCTTTAACAGGAGTGGATTATATTTCCAGTAGTGCGCCCATCACCCGTTCGACTTGGTTAGATTTAAGTATGAGAATTGATTAATTATTTTTCAAAAAAATTAATGCAAAAATGTGGACATCTCTTCATGCTAGGCTACATCAAACGTTAAAAGATCGCTTACTTTTACCTCAAAAAAGTAAGATATTGATTGCAGTTTCTGGAGGACAAGATTCTCTTTGCTTGCTCAAATTAATGATAGATTTGCGAGCAAAATGGGGCTGGACTATTGCCATTGGTCATTGTGATCATGGTTGGGCTTCTGATTTAAGTATCGCTGATCATGTAGAAGAATTAGCTAATAATTGGGAAATTCCTTGTTATTTAAAAGTAGCTAAAGGCATGAAAGAAACCGAAGCAGCAGCAAGAGAATGGCGATATCAAAGTTTAGTTGAAATAGGGGAAGAAAATGGGTTTACGGAAATTGTAACCGGTCATACCTTGAGCGATCGCGCTGAAACATTATTGTATAATTTAATAAGAGGAGCAGGAAGTAACGGACTGGGTGCATTAACTTGGAAACGTCCCTTAACTAATACCATTAATTTAGTTCGTCCTTTATTAAAGGTTACTCGTAGTGAAACGTTAGAATTTTGTCAACAGTTGGCTCTACCTATTTGGGAAGATGCTGTTAATGCGAATTTAGATTATGCACGTAATCGTATTCGTCAGCAATTATTACCTTATTTACAAGAAAATTTTAACCCAAACGTAGAAACAACCTTATCTCAAACTTCAGACGTTTTAAAAGCAGAATCAGACTATTTAGAAACAGAAGCAAACAAGATTTTCAAAATAGCACTTAATGATAACAATAGATTAAATAGAGAGGTTTTGAAAGCTGCTCCCTTAGCCTTACAAAGACGAGTAATTCGTCAATTTTTACTCAAAATCATGGTAACCAAACCCAATTTTGAGCAAATAGAAGCAACCGTTAAATTAATCGATGCACCCAGGCGATCGCGGACTTCTTCTTTCCCTGGTCAAATTATTTTAGAAGTCGAAGAAAACGAGATAGTTCCCAAACAACTACTTATCTAAGATAACCTAAACTGTTAGACGAAAGCTCATCAAACTATATAAAAATTCAGGTTAAATAACAGTGAAATGCTCTTCAGCCAAATTTAACTGAGAACTTCCAGACAAAACATCAACTACTAGATCATCACCACTTAAAATCATTATGTCTTCAGGTAAATTTTCTGAGGTACTTCCTAGGTGATAATCCCCTAATTGCTCAGCATATAATTGAATATTCGATGATACAAATTCCAAGTCATTCGTCATATTATTGTATCCAAGGACTCCATTAATTTCAGTAGTAGGATCGATTGAAAATAATCCAGTTAACTCATCTATCGGTTCAAAATCAATAGGTAAGTAATTAGGCAAAGGTGAGAATCTAGTTAACTCATCTATCGGCTCAAAATCAATAGGTAAGTAATTAGGCAAAGGTGAGAATCTAGTTAACTCATCTATCGGCTCAAAATCAATAGGTAAGTAATTAGGCAAAGGTGAGAATC
>JASJBX010000216.1 GCA_030066295.1 Crocosphaera sp. | reverse complement strand
CAATATAAAGCCCAAGTTAAACTAGAAGCAGTTGTTTCATGACCAGCAATTAATAATGTGATCAATTCATCGTGTAATTCTTGATCATTCATGGGGTTTCCTACTTCATCTTTAGCCAACATCAACAGGGTTAAAATATCGTTTCCACCATAATTTTCTTGTTGACGACGCTCTTTAATTTCAGTATAAATTAACTCATCAATTTTCGCTTTTATACCTAAGAAACGACCCCAAGGACTCGAGTTTTCCCAGTCTTTTTGCAGAAAAGGAAAGAAAATAATGGCAGCATTGGCGGGAGAATCAAAAAATGATAACCAAGATGTTAACAATTCTTTTAATTGTTGATAACGTTCTCCTTCTCTAATACCGAAAACAGCTTTCATTATCACTTGCAAAGTAATTTCTTGCATGACTTTACGTACATTAAAAGGTTGATTTATTTCTAGCTTTTCGATTACGCGATGACTGATAGCGTAAATGAGTTGTGCATAACTTTGCAATCTTTCCCCATGGAAAGGAGGAGTGAGTAATTTCCGTTCTCGTTGATGTCTTTCTCCTTGTAAAAACAATAAGGAATTGTCCCCTAATAAAGTGCTTAAAAACCCTCCTCCTGCTGCACTTTTAAAAATATTTTTATCTCGAGTTAGTATTTCTTTGATTGCTTGAGGATGACTAATATAAACAAAAGGAGTTTCTGAACGCCCAAAGGCAAAAATATCCCCATATTTTTGATAATAATCTTCTAAATAATCTAAGGGATAAAAAATAAATTTAAACAGTCTTAAGAGTCGTGGTGTAGAAACAGTAGGAGGTAAAGTCATACTAGATCCGCTTTATATAATAGATGATCATATTGAGAAGGCAGGGGAAGCAGAGGAAGCAGGGAGAGAAATAATTTCAATGACACAAAAAATCTCCCATCATAACTGGACTCAGTTATAACGGGAGACAATATCAAGCGTCATTAAGCTTTGATTCTTTCATAAACCTCCACATAGCTTTCCACAGGATGTCGCCAAGAATAGTCACAACGCATTCCTTGAATCGCTAACTTGTTGAAGGTCTCGCGATCGGTGTACCATAGCTCTAAAGCACGGTGCATAGCTGATTCTAAAGCAGAGGTATCGGTTTCATGGAAAACAAAGCCGTTTCGTTCTTCAGGGGGATGAGCTTCGTCATAATCGTAATCAAACACCGTATTAACCAAACCACCCACTCCACGAACAATGGGAACGGTTCCGTATTTGAGGGCGATCATTTGGGTTAACCCACAGGGTTCATAGTTACTGGGAACCACAATCATATCAGCCCCAGCATAAATAAGATGGGATAATTCTTCATCAAACCCAAGTTCTAGATGAACATCCGGATGATTGTTTAAACGGTGTTTTGTCTGCCAAAACAGATTCTTGAGTCCGTCAGAGGTAGCTGATCCCAATAGAACAAACTGCGCGCTTCGTCTTAGGGCATACTCCAAGGCGTGGTGGACTAAACCCACTCCTTTTTGGTCATCGAGACGACCCACAAAAGCAATAATCGGTCTCTCCTTCTCCTCTAACCATAACCGTTCTCGTAACCCTTTTTTGTTATAGGCTTTTAATTCAAAATCATCTGGCCCAAATTGCATGGGAATGTACTCATCGAGTTCAGGATTCCAGATGTTGTAATCTAAACCGTTAAGAATACCTTTAAACTTATCTTCATGAACGTACAGGGTATGACCCAATCCATATCCTTCATTGCCAAAACGGGCTTCCCAGGCATGGTGAGGGGATACCGTATTAACGGCATTAGAATAAACGATACCGCTTTTCATAAAGTTAATATGATTGGGGATACTGGTATCTTTAAGGCGATCAGGACTCAGATAATAACTATGATTATCTAACTGAATCGCTCCTAGAATACTAGCACCACCCCCTCCTTGATGTTTAAAATTGTGGATGGTATAACAAACCCGTTGCGTATCCATCCCTCGATATTTATATTGCTCAAATAACATCACTGGAAGCAGTCCAGTTTGCCAATCATGACAATGGATAATTTCAGGACGCTTATTGCTCACACACATATATTCTAAGGCTGCTCTACTAAAGAAAGCAAAGCGCATATTATCATCATTGTTTCCGTAATAGTTCCCTCGATTAAAGAAATTCTCGTTGGAATGGGGTTCTATAAACAAACAGTTGAGTCCACGAACTTTGCCACCAAATACCGTGCAGTGAATGGAACCTCCCCCCCAAGGCACCCATAAATCGTTATAATCTTCGTGCAGTCCCCAGATATGGTCGTAACGCATACAATCATATTTGGGAAGAATAATATCTATAATATGACCTTGGTTTTCGAGTTCGCGACTTAGCCCGAAAACAACGTCACCTAAACCCCCTGCCTTAATGACAGGGGCGCATTCTGAGGCTACTTGGACAATATACATAGTGGCTTCTTACTTTGATCCCTCTTGAGTTATATCGGCTATTGTATCAATTCTTAATATGCTACAAGCAATGTGTCAACTCTTTTAAAGAGAAACAACAGGCCATAGTGGGAAACACTACCAGCGTGATTAAGAAATCATAGTTGATAAAAAGATAGTCAAAGATGACATATCCTTATTTTGTCGGTTTTACCCGAACTGGATGAACTATAACACCCTCTCTCCCATAGCTTAAAGCATTTGGGACTGCTTTATATGACTATATTTCTGTTGAGTGTTTCTGATACCTGAGTTTGATATTAAAATTGGCACGTTTTTATGGGGGTAGAACATACATCGCCCCCACTATATCCTAAATTTCCCTTTAATTGAGTTTTTTAAGCAGCTTCGATGCGCTTTTCTAGGGGTTCCCAACGGAAATAACGTTCTCCTCCCAGTTCAACCACCACTTTAATACGAGGTTCTTGTTGAGGTAAGGTGACGAGATACTCTAGTTCTGCTTTAGACAGAATATAACCTTCTAAAATCCATAAGACTAATCCTTTGGATTTGGGGGATAGGCTTTCGAGTTGATAAGCAGCAATGGGCGGGACAAAATAAATCGGACCGACGGCGGCATCTTGACCAATATTCTTTTTGCCGAGATGGGGAGGCCGAACCCCATGGATGCCCATTAAATACGCACCGACATCCCCTAACCCTCTGGCCGATAGGGAAAGGCTATCATAGCCATTGGTGCGTAACCGTCGTTGATAGCGTCCTTCAAATCCGCCTTCTAAAGGGGCATAAACCCCTAATGCTCCTGACTTTTCGAGTGCGCGAACAAATCCTTTACCAGTGGTAAGCAGTGCCATATGATTGATACAACAATTACGTCTACAAAATGCTCTTCTTGATTATAGGAGAAGGACGGCTGATTGAGAGAATCTCCCTGCTAAAATTAAGAATCGCAAGTATAGCTATCTTTAATGTTGCCAGAGGACTCCCGTTACAACGATAACTTAGGGGTGAGATGAATGGCAACCAACAAAAAACTGACCGAAGGGAAACCCTTGAATTAGGTTTTGTATTAGAATAGATAAGCCATTGCACCCAAGTGTGCCTAGAGTAGCAAAATTGGTGGTTCTCACCAGACAAAATGATTGACCAAAGTAAAATACCTGATAACAGGGGCGACATAGTTTGTGAAAGAGAAATAGAAACATAATTCAAGTTTTTGTTGTCTGCTGTCGGGTAGTCAGTGGACGTTAAACAGATGCTTGTGGAGGGGAATCTGGACGGGGTTTTAAGTTAGTGATGACTTAGGACTAGACAAACCCTATGAAGCAAGAATCTCCCGTCACAGCGTAGCTTGACGGCGAGAGTGTCAAGGGTTCTTTATATGGCTGCCATGTCAACGACAAGAAATAAAAAAGCAGAACAAATTTTAAAAGGGGCAATGCCTGAGTTTTTAGAACATGGTTATGCTACAACCCGTATGGATCAAGTGGCAAAGACCGCAGGGGTTTCTAAACAAACGTTATACAGTTATTTTGAGGATAAAGAAGGCTTATTTACTGCCTTGATTGAATATGTGGCTCGTCAAAAGTTCCGTTTAGTTTGGTCAAAACCCTTGACAGGAGAACCGCGCCAGGTGTTGACCCAGTTGGCAAAACGAATTGTAACAGAAATTAATGATCCTGATTATCTCTGTTTTGTTCGTTTAATTATCGCTGAGTCGGGAAAACATCCGGAACTCTCTCAATTGTTTTTAGAGAATGTTGCTCAACCGGCGATCGCTATTTTTAAAGCATATCTCAGGGAACATCCTGAACTGAAGATTAAAGAGCCTGAAGTGGTCGCTCATATTTTTGTTGGCACTTTAATTCACAATATCCTCACACAAAATATGTTATCGGGTCACACCATCATTCCCATGGAACCGGAGCGATTAATTAACAATCTGGTGGATTTAATTGTTAATTAATGCTGATAGATGCTTAAAAATGTAGCTGCAAGGTTTTATTCTTTTCCAGACCAGCTATATAGTCCGACATATCATGATCTTTGATATTATCCAGTCCGATTTTACCAAAGTCCTCCATCACACCCCCTATATTGTCCACAAATACATACCACCAATGAAGATCACTGTGGAGAACTTTATCCGTATCAAAGTACAAAAAGTTCCCTGCATGACTATAGGACATACTTCTTAAAGGAATACGAGTGACCACATCATTGTTATTAACAAAACGAAAATAACGAGATTTGAATTCTATGTTGAAATTTCTGGCAAAGGTCCGGTTTCCGACTCTTGGCTGTCCAAAGGTATATAAACCGTAAACAGGTTTATCTAAATCATCAATTAATTTAGCCACTGTAATATTGGCTAATGCAGCCCCCAAACTATGGCCGGTAAACCAAAGAGATTGACCTTGATCTTGAAACTCTTTAATTGTTTCTAATAATTCTTCCCAAACACTATCCACTCCCCTGAGAAACCCTCGGTGAACTTCTCCTAATGGTCCGTCGATTAATTTTAAGTTAATGTCGGTTAAAACATCTTCTTTTTGATCAACTTGGGTTCCGCGAAAAGAGACAATGATTTTTTTCTCATCCCCTGCTACAAAACACTCGGTTCCTGTTATCTCATTATCATCTTTATTCAAATCCTGAATAAATTTATACTTGGGCATTTGCCACTTAACTTTAGTGGTTTTTTGAATAACAGAACTTTCTTCATACACAATACTTGCAGCTTGCCCCAAATAGTAAGCATTCCAAGGACTATAACGGGTTGTTTGAGAATTAAAGTTTAACATTATACTCTCTAGTTCTTATTATTAATACTTTTTATAGCCTATCATTTGGAAACCCACTTAACTGATTTTTCCTATTAAGAATCATGAAGCAGACAATTTGCTTAAAAACTCTTCAGCTAGTTTGATAAAGGCTTTAGAACCACTAGAATTGGGCATAGACGTAACAACAGGCATAAAATTATCCACCGCTTTTGCCACATTAACATCCATAGGAATTGATGTTTTAAATAGTTTTTCTGGAGCAAAATCGGTCTGAACTCTTCGCATAACTCGATTATAATAACGACTTAATAAACCCCCTCCCGATGAGATAAAAACTACCCCTAGTAGATTCAAATTTAATGGTTGATTAGTTTGATGACTTTCTTTTAGTTTAGCAATTCTTCGTTCTAATAACTGCATCCCTACCACAGATAAAGGTTCAGGTCGTGCCGGCAATAAATAATAATTACTCGCCGATAGACCACTCCTCGTTAAGAGATTATAACCCGGGGCGCAGTCCATAATAACAAAGTGATAATGTTCTAAAACAGGCTCTAAAATTTTCTGAATTAAAACCCTTTCAAAATGATTCCAAACCGTTTCAAAATCAGGATTATCTACCATTGCCGCTTGTTTATGCAGGGTTTCTGAAACAATATACTCATCGTATAATTCTAAATCTCCTGGTAATAAATCCAGTCCTTCTATACCACAAATATAGGGTTGAATAATATCATGAATATCCAGTTTACTGTAAGGATTAGGTTGAATAATATTATCTAATAAATAACTGAGGGTGCGCCGTTTTTTTCGGGTTTGGGCAAATTCATGGGGGGACATTAAACTGAGAGTGGCACTAATTTGAGCATCTAAGTCGAGAACCAATACTCGTTTTCCGTGATTTTTGGCCAAACAAGTGGCTAAATTGACAGTTAAGGTGGTTTTACCCACACCACCTTTCATATTGACGGTACTAATTACTAATGCCATGAATTTAATCCTTTATAATAACTTGGTGCTTTTTAACTGTTATCTTTTCACCCATTAACAACCGAATGGCTAGTATGGGTTAAACCCCAGTCAGGACGAAGATTAGAAGCACCGCGCAAATAGACGTGAGCAATCTCTTTTTGAGGTTTTGGGGTATTAACGTGAATCAGAACCCTAACACAGCGTTTTAGGCTATTCTGAACGGACATTTGCTGGACATCCAAAAGAGGCACATTTTCCCAATGAGGGCGTTGACGGGCGATCGCAGCCGGAAAGATAGCATCAAGATCCCCAGTAGCGGTGAAGGTAACGCTAACAATATCTTCAGGATCGAGTTGATTTTTGGTTTCGATGGCATCTAATAACTCGCTGACAGCTTCTTCCATGTCTTTTTGGCTATTATCTGTGACTGTGGTTGCCCCTCGAATTCCCCGTACTTTCCACTCCACGATCGCGTCCCTCCAACAATGTTCCTTGCAGTAAACTATGTGGCAAAAAAAACAATCGATAGGTACACTTATCCTATCGATTGTTTTTTAACGATCCTTATAGTAACTAATTTTCTGTCAACTCTTCAACTAATCTT
>JASJBX010000215.1 GCA_030066295.1 Crocosphaera sp. | reverse complement strand
AGTGAAGACTTATTATATCAAGCAGAGTTATGGTCATGTCTAGCTGCAATAATTGAAGGTAAAACCATAGAAAATGAAGTTAAAAGTAACATAGAATTAGCGTGGAAAAAAGTGTTATTTAATCAATTCCATGACATCTTGCCAGGAACCGCGATTGCCGATGTTTTTGTACAGGCAAATCAAGACTGGAAGGAGGTTAAAATTATAGGGGAGACGATTCTTGAATCTTCCTTAGAAAAAATTGTCTCTTGTATCAAAATCCCTAGTTTTACTGATGTTGAGGCGAAACCTATTATTGTTTTTAACTCCCTCAACTGGCAACGTTCAGAAGTTATAGAAATTAATAATATTGATAATAATTGTGAAATTTATGATTTAGAAGGTAATCGGTTAATAACTCAAGTTTCTCATGATAATAACTTGTTATTTTTAGCAAAGGATATTCCCTCCATAGGTTATACAATATTTTGGTTATGCCTCAACAATAATAAGATAGAAAAAGAGAAAGTATTGCGTAAAAATGAAACTATTTTAGAGAATAAATATCTGAAAGTAGAAATCAATAATAAAACAGGGAATATAAACAGTATCTATGATAAAACTCACAACATAGAAATTTTAAAAGGAGAAGGAAATCAATTACAAAGCTTTCAAGATCAAGGACAATATTGGGATGCTTGGAATATTGATCCAAATTATCATAATTATCCCTTACCGGATACAGAATTAAAATCCATAGAACCCTTAGAAACTGGACCTATTCAATGGAAAGTAAGAGTGATTAGAAAACTCGGTGATTCAGAATTTACTCAAGATTATATCTTGCAAAAAAATTCAGCAATATTGAAAATTAAAACCCAAGTTAATTGGCAAGAAACCTATGTATTAGTCAAAGCAGCATTCCCCTTTCATCTAACAGCAGATTATAGTAGTTATGAAATTCCCTTTGGAACCATTCAACGGACAAATGTTCCTAAAACCCCCCATGAAAAAGCTAAATGGGAAGTCCCGGCCTTACGATGGGCAGATTTAACGGATAATAGTAACAACTATGGTGTAAGCTTGTTAAATGACTGTAAATATGGCTATGATAGTCAAAGCGATCGCTTGAGACTGACTCTATTAAAAAGTCCTCGATGGCCTGACCCCAATTGTGACATTGGAAATCACCAGTTTACCTATGCTATCTATCCCCACCAAGGCAGTTGGCAAGCAGCAAAAACAGTGCAAAAAGCCCGTGAATTCAATATTCCTTTACAAGTAATTATTGCTCATAATAAAATCAATAATCAAGGAACCTTACCCCCTACTTTTTCAGCCTTAAACATACCATCTGATAACTTAATTGTGTCTGCTTTGAAACCGGCAGAAGATGGAAGTCATAACTATCTGTTACGTTGTTATGAATGCGAAGGCAAAACAGCTACCATGGAAATCAAAAGTGATTTAAACCTAACGTTAGGTCAAGCTGTTAACTTATTAGAAGAAGAAACAAATGATGATAATCAAATAAAACCTTGGAAAATTAGTAGCTTTAAAGTCAGATTTTAAATAACATTTATTTATGTATTTGTTGGAAAGAAATCTTCTAAGAGACTCAAAGATGCCGAAATTATCCCCTCGTCAGATAAAAGTAACTCGTCTTCATCGCATTAGTCATGTATTGGATAAAGCAATACCCATTCCAGGGACAAAAAGTCGAATGGGATTAGATCCAATTTTAGGATTAATACCAGGTGGTGGGGACACCATAGCAGGTATATTATCGGCTTATATTATTTGGGAATCAGCAAGAATGGGGTTAAACCGTAAGGTGATTGGTCAAATGGTAGCTAACGTATTGTTAGATTCATTAGCTGGTTCAGTCCCCGTAGTAGGGGACGTATTTGATATTACTTGGAAAGCCAATGTTAGAAATGTAGAATTACTAGAACATCACTTAAACTACATTCCTGAAAATAAGGAAGTTAATCGACTTTTCTTGATTGGATTAAGTGTAGTTTTAATTCTAATTGTATTAGCATTTATGCTTCTGTCATTGACGATAGTAACGTGGTTATGGAAAAAAATAGTGGTTGGTAACTAAAATTATTGAGGCCAAACAATTTTCAATGAACGTTTTACGAACAAAATTAATTATGAAGATTTTAGTTGCTGTTGACTGTTCCGAATCCACTGAAAAAGTGGTTAATAAAGCCCAAGAAATGGCCAAAGCTTTGTCAGCAAAACTATGGCTGATTCATGTTGCCCAACCGGAACCGGATTTCCTGGGGTACAAGACAGGTCCCCAAACAGAGAGGGACTTTGTAGCCAAAACTTTTCACGCTGAACATTCCCAGATTCAAGAAATGGCCGAAAAATTACGTAATGAAGGCATAGAAACCACCGCATTATTAATTCAAGGTTCTACTGTTGAAACTATCCTGAAAGAGACGAAAAAATTAGAAGCAGACATGATCATCATGGGATCTCATAGCCGTAACCCCATATCTGAACTGTTTTTAGGAAGTGTAAGTAAAGGGGTAATTTCTCAGTCTGACTGTCCTATTTTAATCGTTCCCACCCATTGACTGAAGTTAGAAGTTAGAAGTCAGAAGTTGAAACTTTTAGCAAGTCCAGTTAATCTAATTTAATAGCTTATTTTCCACTTAATTTAACTAAGCCAACGCCTCCGAAATATAAGCCTAACACAGCCCCGGCTAATAACGATTGAGTCAAGGGATCGGTGGAAGGGGTTAACACGGCCCCTAAAATCACCGATCCCAAAACAATAACACGCCATCCTTTTAACATCTGGTTAGAGGAAACAATTCCTAACTGTCCTAAAATTAATTGAATCACAGGAATTTGAAAGGCAATCCCCGTACTAAACATTAATAATAAAACAAATTCAAAATAACGATCGATAGACCAAGATTGATCCACCACATCGGCCCCGTAACGAATAAAAAAGTTTAAAGCAGCCGGAATTAAAGCCCAATAAGAAAAGGCAATTCCTGCAAAAAATAACACACTCGATCCCAACACCACAGGACCGAGTAAACGACGTTCCCGACGGGTTAAACCGGGTACAACAAACTGAATAATTTGATAAAGAATAAAGGGACTCGCCAGCAATAACCCACTATAACCCGCTACCTTGATGGAAACAAAAAAGAACTCCCCCGGGGCCAACTGTAAAAACTTCACCCCTTGGGCCGGAATCTCTAGCCATCGTACTAACGGTTTAACCACAACAAAACAGCCAATCATGGCAATAACCACAGCAATTAACCCGTAAAAAATACGCATCCGCAGTTCTTCGAGATGATCAAACAAAGACATCTCGAGTTCATTAGGAATTTCGTCAAGATAGGTTTCTTTTTCTGTTTCGTTAGCAGGTTTACTGTTAGTTTGGGTCATAACATCTCTGAGGTGGGATTACTCATTACTTATTGTAGGAAAAAATGTTCAACTTCTGGGACTGACATCAGATCAAATTAGCCGAAATCACGCGATCGCGTCCTTGTTCTTTGGCTTTATATAAGGCTGAATCTGCATTTTGTAACAAATCTTTAGGATTTTCTCCATGATGGGGAAAAGCAGCAACCCCCAAAGAAACGGTTATTAATCCTAGGGGTTGATTGCCGTATTGGATGTGTAGATTTTTCACTCCCAAGCGTAATTGTTCAGCCCTTTCGAGGGCATTTTCTAGGGAAGCATGGGGCAAAATAATCGTAAATTCTTCCCCACCAAAACGACAGGCAATATCCGATTGACGAACATTATCTTGTAAAAAGCGACCGATACTTTGCAAAACCACATCTCCTGCATCGTGACCAAAAGTATCGTTAAACTGTTTAAAATGATCTACGTCTAGCATAATAATTCCTAATGATTTATCCTCTCGCATCACTCGGTGTAATTCTCGATCCATCGAAGCATCTAAATAACGACGATTGAACAGTCCGGTTAAGGGATCTCGGAAGCTTTGATATTGGAGGGTTTCTCTCAGTTTTAAATTCGCTAAAGAAATGGCAATTTGTTTTGAAATTGCCTCCGCTAAACGCTTTTGAGGTGGGGTAATTGTTGCTTGAGAATTTGAATGTAAATAAAGCAATCCTAATGTGTCTCCTTGCGCCATCATCGGCACACATAAAGTATTACCTATAGATTCATTTTTTTCAACATGATGACAATATAATTTAGGGTAATCGGTTTTTCCTAAATGAGAGGTTCCTCGTCTTAAACCCTAACACTGTTCAGGATTTATCAGGTCATTGGTATTGAGATTATTTCCCCAACTTGCCACTAATTCCAGTAAATCTCGGGAAGCTTTCATGGTAAACACTGCACCAGAAAAATCAGGAAATATGGGCTTTAATAAGTCAGATAAAGTCGTTTCTGCTTCTGCAACTGATAAACAAGCTTGTAGAAAATCGGTCATTTCTCCTAAGAGAATCATTTCTTGAGTTCGATTTTCTAATTCTTCCACTCGTTCGGCTAATTGTTGGTTAATTTGTTTGATGGATATTTCGGTTTCTTTTTTGAGGGTTATATCAGAAGCAATGGTTAAAATTTGTGTTGATTTTTGTTCAGCATTTCGACTAAAGACTGTCTTTCTGGTTTGAATCCAATGCCAATTATTTTGACTATCTTTTAAACGGCATTCTATTTCTAAATAACTGTCATCTCTTAAGTTCAGACATCTCTCGCGATACTGTTTCATTTTGGCTTGATCTTCAGGATGCACTAAACAGGAAAAAATATCTGCTTTCATTTTTCTAACTTCTTGAATGGTATAACCTAATATTTCTGTAATAAAGCGGTTACAATAGATAGTTTTATTATCAACAATATCATAAATATATAAAAGGTTTGGGGTTAAATCTGCGATCCGTTGGGTAAATTTTTGACTTTCTCTTAAGGAATTTTCAGCGTTTTTTCGTTCTTTAACTTCCCTTTGTAATTGTGTGTTGATTTCTTCTAATTCTGCGGTTCTTTGTTGAACTCTTATTTCTAATTCTTCGTTCAGTCGACGAATGGTTTTTTCTGCTGCTTCTTTTTCTTGAATTTGAGATCCTAACTGATGGTTTAAGGTTTCTAATTCATAGGGAGAACGCAAAGACAAAGCTTTAGGAATAATAGGAATTAAAGCAATAGCTGTGTATATAGAAATCATTGCTGTAAAGCTTTTAATTGCCCCCGATAACCAATAAATCGGTACGTAAAGGGTAATAATTGAAAAAACATGAGTGGTTCCACAAGATAAAATAAACATCCCAAATAAAATAATAATACCGCGAAAAGGTAGGTCTTTTCGTTGACGAATAAAATATAATAAAATGAGAGGAATGGAAAAATACGCAACGGCAATCAAACCATCAGAAATAATATGTAACCATAGTAAAGACGGTTGCCATAAGTAACAGTGTCCATGAGGAATATAAGCATCATGGGACAGGAGACGGGTGAAAAAATTCTGCATTAGCGTTAATTTAAAATGAATAGTTATGAGAAGGGGTAAGCTATCTTTAAGCAAGCAATTTTAAGGATTACAATAGTTGCGAAAAAATATCAAAAAAACACTCGATAATAATAATGAATCGTGAGAGTAAGGACAAGAATTCAGCCAATTGACCCAAGTTTAACTTATTTTTTATTTTATAGTAATTATGAGAGGCGATAAACAGCGTATAATTACTGAAAAGCTTGTAAAACTCCTTGACATAAAATTAATGATGAGGTTACATTAATGATATGTTAGAGGAAAGAACTCATAATATAAAAACTTCAGATGACAGGTTTTTTATTAGTTACTGCTCTCAATAATACCTTAATTGGTGATGATACAGCGTTAATTATCCTTAACGAAGTATTGGACAAAAAACACCGAGACTATGATCTTAAAATTGTTTATTCTACAGGGCGATCGCTAGAACTTTATCAACAACTTAACCACGAAAAACATCTCTTATCTTCTGATGCGTTAATTGCAAAGGAATCTTAGAAAGATTAAATCATTTTGGCTTTATTACTACTTAAATTAACCCCCTGTGATTAGTTACTTAAAAGGCAATCCTATCGAAGTGATTAAAAATACCAATAACCGTGTCATATTGGTATTAGAAGTCAATGAAGTGGGATATGAACTCCAAATCCCGTCAAAATTAGGGCGAGAAATTTCTCAAGAAAAATTAGAAACGATTCAGGTATTTACCCACCTACAAATCAAAGACGATCAACAAATTTTATATGGTTTTTCTACAACAGCAGAACGAGACTTATTCCGTCAACTGATTAGTGTCAGTGGTATTGGCGCACAATCAGCCATTGCCTTAATCGATACACTAGGACTAGAAGAATTAGTTCAAGCCATTGTTACGGCTAACATTAGAATTTTATCTCGAACCCCAGGAATTGGCAAAAAAACCGCCGAAAGAATTGCCTTAGAATTGAAAACCAAACTATCACAATGGACAAAACGAGTAGGAGTAACTGTCACCTCTTCTTCTGCCATGCCATCCTTAGAAATTTTAGAAGATATTCAGATGACCTTATTCGCCCTAGGTTATACTGACGAAGAGATTAATCAAGCGGTTTCTACCTTAAGTCAAGATAATCTGATGTTAAAAAATACCAACACAGAAGAATGGATTAAAGAAGCGATCGCTTGGTTGAGTCAAGGAACTTAAATTATCTTATTTAATGATGTCGTTATCAAGAATACAACAACTCGAACAATATACCATCAAAAACCCTCAAGAGGTGTTATTAATAACTGTTAACCTTGGAGAAGAAATGGATCAACTGATGATCTTCAAAGGATTTTCCAGTTCTTTAATGCGTCC
>JASJBX010000214.1 GCA_030066295.1 Crocosphaera sp. | reverse complement strand
AACGAACACGGAGGGATTTGAACCCCCGACACCCAGGACCGGAACCTGGTGCTCTATCCACTGAGCTACGTGTCCATACACCACACTACGATAACACGATTTTCTAGAATTAGGATAATTATTTAAGTTTTTTCACGGAAACCAGTAGAAAAGAAGAAGATATTATATTAAATCTATCCATACTCCTTACAATTAACTCAATTAAGATCATAAAATTCAAGCTATAATTTTACTATCACACTTTTGATATTAACAGTATAGTGAAATTGCTTAATATGTATTATAATTTTAATCAATTTCAGAAAATATACTTAAGAAAATTCCTAGAGATTATAACTGCATTTTTAACAAGAATTTTTAACATATTTATTATGATTCGTCGATGATCAAAATCATAGATAAGCAGTGATTTTAATCCTTGAAACAGGGTGATTTTAAAATTATTCTGAACACAGAATCTAAACTAACTATTACAAAGCAACCACATATGAATATCAAATCAACTTCTCTAAGATTAGTGGGAGTCTGTGTCAGTATGGGAGCGATTTTCAGTCTTGCTCCTATTAACCCAGTTCAAGCAGGATCATTTAATCGAGACATAATGGATGTCAATGGTTATAAAATGGGTCGTATGGCATTTACTTGGGACGATGGAACCGTCACCGATAGTATGTTAAAAGGTTTTGACTCCTTAACCAGTTTTTCTCTCATGAATTATGGTGGCATGAGCTACGATCTTGACTTTGTTAAAAATGCACACTTTAAAGAGTTTAACTTTAATATTACTGATGGTGAGTTAAATACCTATGCTTTTGAGCGAACAAGAGCAACTAAAACACGACGATACGGGTTTGACATTAAAACTCAAGACTTTAATTCTGATTTAATCGCTGCAAGTGTGCCAGCGTCTATTGCTTCTAATGACCAATCGTTAGATGAAGCGTTAGAAACGAATAGATATATTGTTAACTTGGACCTAAGTCAACCTCTTCCACCTGAGTCAAATATAACTCCTGGTCCTGCAACTATTTCTTCTGATCCTACCACGGTTCCTTTTATGTCTAATAATGCTAGGTTTGTACCAGCCGAAGTATCTCCAGCACAGACTGTTCCAGAAAATAGCCTAACGACAGCCTTATTAATTATTGCTGGATTGGTTTTTCTCAGTCCCAACAAAATTTTTTAAAGTTAACAACAACAGTTATCCCTATTGTTAATGAACCCACACTGAAAATCCTTGACAATCAGTGTGGGTTATTTTTTTAATGGACTAGCTTTGTGCCTATCTTTCTCTTCAAATATCCACCTAGACCAAAAAGCATTAATCCTATGGACGATGTCGGTTCAGGAACTTCTCTAATACTAATACTAACGGTTTCACTGGTGGTGATGGGATTGTCTTGACCATCTTGATTGACGATAGCTCTATTATTGAACCCCTCACTATCATAATTAGAAATATTACCAAGAGAACGATCGCCAATTGAGACAATAAGACCAGAAGAGTCCCCGATTGTATACTCAAGAAAAAAGACGCTTAAATCTATATTCTCCAAGGTATGAGTAAAATCCATAAAGGTTGAGGTGCCTGAAAAAAAATTCATTTCATAGGCAGACACTTCATTGTCCACAGCAACTTCATTGTTCTCAGTATCAAACTTAAATTCAATGCTACCGTTACCATCTTTGTCTTCTCCTGAAAAGGTTCCGACCACTTCGGCTCCGGTCGCTTCTCCATCCTGTTCCCATCCTAATTGAGAAAATCCAAAGGTTAACGCATGGGCAGGGTTACTACCTATAAACATGGCAATCGTTAATCCTGTCGTCCCAACAGACAAGGACTTTATAAGTTTTTTCATAATTGTAAAAACTTCCAAATAATGACTTGAAGCAATTGCTTCTATTACCAGTCTATTTAATTTATTAATTTGAAAAAATAAGCTTTTCTAACTTCTATAAAGGGATAAAAATGTTCAGTTTCAAAACTCAATCTTTCTTAAAATTTTTTAGCACAAAAATAAGAAAATAATTAAGTTGTCCTCATTGTATCAAAATAAAGCCCCTGTCAATAAGACAGGGGCAATAAATGTTAAATTTTTATTAGTTTCTAACGAGTTTGTTGATGGGTGATAATCTTACGATTACCTCGGTTAGAATTACCATTGTGCTTAGAATGATTGGAATTATATTTACCTTTGCGTTTAATAATGGGTTTGGGTACGCTAGACTCAGGAACTTCCCAGTCAGTTTTCATCCAATCAGGACAGTCTTGATCGTAAATCATTTGTAAGGCGGCTGCTGCGATCGCTTGGGGATCGTATTCATCACTCAACTCCCGCACCAGAGGTAAAAATGAAGCCATCCGTTCTCCTGCTAAGGATTCTTTGATCTGATTTTGCAGTTTTTCCAGGCGTTTTGCTTCAACTTGAGAACGACTAGGAATCTTACAAGTTTCTAGCTTTTGGCGTAGTCTGCGCTCAATTTGTCGTACCATACGACGATCAACGGGTTCTATCAGAGAAATAGCTGTCCCTGTCTTGCCAGCCCTTCCTGTGCGACCAATCCGGTGAATATAGGTTTCGCTATTATCAGGTAAGTCATAATTGATAACATGGCTTAAATTTTCCACATCTAAGCCCCGTGCAGCAATATCGGTGGCCACTACTAATTTAATTTTTCCGTCTCGGAAGCGATAAACTAATCTTTCTCTTTGGGACTGGGAAAGGTTCCCGTGATACTCATCCACACTGTGGCCGATTTCTTGTAGTTTAGCGGTCAATTCTGAGGCTGTTTGTTTAGTCCGCACGAAAATGATGGCTGACTCGGGATCTTCCATCTCGAGAATGGGTTGTAAGGCTTTGCGTTTTGACCATCCCCTCGGAACCATATAGAGATGCTGATCGATGCGTGTGGGGGCTGCTTGGGTGCGTTCTACCGATACGGTGACGGGGGACTTAAGAAACTGATTGACTAAGTCTCTGATTTCCCTGGGCATGGTAGCAGAGAAACAGGCAGTGTTGCGTTCTTCGGGGG
Source organism: Crocosphaera sp. (assembly GCA_030066295.1). GTDB lineage: Bacteria > Cyanobacteriota > Cyanobacteriia > Cyanobacteriales > Microcystaceae > Crocosphaera. Next base: position 3,798 of record JASJBX010000214.1, on the reverse strand, counting down.
TTTTTCTGAGGATGGTTTTGACATCATCAATAAAGCCCATACTTAACATTTCATCGGCTTCATCAAGAACAGCCCAACGCAGGGAGTCTAAGACTAATTTCTTCCGTTCTAATAGGTCAATGACTCGTCCGGGGGTTCCCACAACAATCTGTACCCCTCGTTCTAAGCTACGGATTTGCCGTTCAATGGATTGACCACCATAAACCGTCAAGATATAGAGACGACGTTCCGTAGAAAAGTCTTTTAAGGCTTCGGCTACTTGTTGGGCTAGTTCACGAGTGGGGGTTAAGATTAAAGCTTGAACATTGGGATTTTTGGTATCAATCTGTTCAAGAATCGGTAAGGAATAGGCTGCGGTTTTTCCTGTTCCTGTTTGCGATTGTCCTAGGACATCGTGGCCTTCTAGTAATAGGGGAATTGCTTTTTCTTGAATCTCTGTAGGACTTTCAAATCCCAGGTTTTCTAGCTTGTTAACGCGGGCTTCGGATAGTCCTAAGTTCTGAAAAGATATGGTCATGAGGTCGTTTTTGTTGGTAAGTTTACTGTGTTTAAACCTTGAGCAAGGCGCAGCTAGATTTTTTTATAGTGGCTTTTCAAACTGCTTATTATTTTGACTTATGTTAGCATAAGTTTTTGTTAGTTTCCACTGCGGTTTGTACGGAATTCAATATTTCCGTTTAGATGACTTTTCCATAGAGATCGTAAATATCAGCATCGGCAATTTTTACGGGAATAATTGAGTTTAATTGGGCTTCTCCTTGAACATAAATAACTCCATCAACTTCGGGTGCAAATCTACTTGAACGACCGATATATTCTTGGGTTTGGGGATTTTCTTGTTCAATTAATACCTCAACTGTTTGTCCAACACAATTTTTGTTTTTCTGAGCAGAAATCGGTTGTTGGATTTCCATTAAATAGTTCCGTCTTGCTTGAGCAACTTTTGGCTCAACTTGATTAGACATCTGATAAGCGGGGGTTTCTTCTTCAGGGGAAAAGGTAAATACCCCAACATGATCGAATTCGTGCCGTTGAACAAAGTTGATTAAATGCTCAAAATGCTCCTCTGTCTCTCCAGGAAATCCGACAATAAAAGTGGTTCGTAAAATGGCATCAGGAATTGATGTTTTTAGCTGTTCGATAATGTTATCGTTGACCTGACCTTGCCAGGGACGATTCATGGCTTTTAAGATGGTTGGGTGGGAATGTTGCAGGGGTAAATCTAGATAGGGTAGAATGTTAGGGGTTTCTCGAATGGCATCAATGACTTTGGGGGTTAACCCGGTTGGGTAAGCGTAATGAATGCGAATCCAAGGAATGTCAACTTGGCCTAATGCTTTTAAGAGTTCGGCGAGTTTGGGTTCCCCATAAAGGTCTAAGCCGTAATTGGTGGTAATTTGAGAGATGAGGATCAGTTCTTGTACCCCTTGCTCTGCTAATTGTTGGGCTTCGGTAACAATGGATTCGATGGAACGCGATCGCTGATTACCCCGCAAATGGGGGATAATACAAAAGGTACAACGGTAATCACACCCTTCTGCCACCCGAAGGTAGGCGACGGCTTCGTTGGTGGTACGATAACGGGGGGTGGTTTCGTCAGCGACAAAGGTAGGGGTTTGAGAGACTTCTGTTACCCTTTCCCCAGTTTCTACCCGTTCAATCACATCAACAATTTTTTGGTAGTCTCCCGTCCCCACTAGAGCAACCGCTTCGGGTAACTCTTCTAGTAACCCCTCCTGGAAATGTTGCGCCATGCAACCAGAGATAATGATTTTTTTGTTGGCTTCGGCCAGTTCAACCAAAGTACGGACGGATTCTTCTCTGGCTTCTTGGATAAAGCTACAGGTGTTAACTATAACGTAGTCGGCTAGATCCTCGTTAGCGTCGATGTCGTATCCCTGTTGCGCTAGTAAGCCTAGCATATGTTCTGAGTCTATACGATTTTTCTCACAACCGAGGTGAGATATAGCAATAGTCGGCTTCTTGCCCATGTATTATTTGGTTTTACCCCTTGTCTTCCACTGGGGCTAAAAACCAAGTAAATCCTTTTGTACAGCCTTTCGGCCAAGAATAATATTTGGGATACCGGCTTGCCCCTTGTACTCTTAATTTATCTTAACAGATTTTCGCTCAGAAGGGAAGCCTTTAGATTAAATTCTTTTTCAGAGGATACTGCAAACAAAGCCCACGACCAAGATACGTGAGCCTTGTTCGCCCTATTTTAGTATTGAGGAACATTGGGATCAACTTCTTGACTCCAAGCTGTAATCCCTCCTTTGACATTTGTCCCTTTTATTCCCGCGTCTTGGAGAATTTTTAAGGCTTTAGCTGATCGCCCTCCCATCTTGCAATGGGCAATAACCCGGTGATCTCCGGCTAATTCTTTCACTTTCTGCACCCCTGATCCCTGTTCGATCTCAGGTAAGGGAACTAACACAGAACCCGGAATGCGAGCAATTTCGTATTCATTAACGTTGCGCACATCAATTAAGACAAAGGCATCAGCCCCATGTTCCATTAATTCTTTGAGATCCTTAACACTAATTTCAGGAATAGCTGCTTTTTCTTGGGTTTCGGCTGCTTGTGCCTGGGGAATGCCGCAAAACTGCTCATAATCAACCAATTCATTAATAACAGGCCGTTCTGGGTTGGGTCGCAGTTTCAATTCCCGAAAGGTCATATCCCAGGCATTGTACAACAATAAACGCCCGCTAAGGGTATTGTTAGCCCCTAAAATGATTTTAATGGTTTCGGTGGCTTGAATGGTGCCGATAATGCCCGGTAGGACCCCCAGCACTCCTCCTTCTGCACAGGAGGGAACCATTCCAGGTGGGGGGGGTTCGGGGTATAAGTCACGATAGTTAGGCCCCCCTTCGTAGTTGAATACGGTTGCTTGGCCTTCAAAGCGGAAAATTGACCCATAAACGTTGGGTTTATTCAACAACACGCAAGCATCGTTGGTGAGGTAGCGGGTGGGGAAGTTATCGGTTCCGTCTACGATCACGTCATAGGGTTCCATGATCTTCAGTGCATTTTCTGAAGAAAGACGGGTTTCGTACAAATCCACCTGACAAGCGGGGTTTATTTCTAAAATGCGGTTTTTTGCTGATTGTATCTTGGGTTTACCCACCCAAGAGGTTCCATGAATAATCTGACGTTGTAAGTTAGAACTGTCGACAATATCAAAATCAACAATGCCAATGCGTCCGATACCAGCAGCAGCTAGGTATAGTAAAAGGGGAGATCCTAAGCCTCCGGTTCCGATACAGAGAACGCTGGCAGCTTTTAAGCGTTTTTGTCCGTCTAGCCCCACTTCTGGCAAGATAATGTGGCGAGAGTATCTTTCAATCTCTTCTTTATTGAGTTCTATTGCTTCTAAATTAGGATTTAGCATAGGCGTTGGTATTAATTAACCTAGTCAAACGCACGGTTTTTTGAGGGGCGTGGATTATTATTCTAGCAGATTTCACTGAACGGTGAACACTAACTGATGGGGAATAAAAGTTAAACTTTTATGGAGTTGTTTTCCTTGCAGTAAACTATGTGGCAAAAAAACAATCGATAGGTACACTTATCCTATCGATTGTTATCTAATACTTATGGTAATTAATTTTCCGTCAACTCTTCAACTAATCTTTTGAATAGCATTCTTGCTGCATGACTAGCTGTCTTCATGGTTAACAGTCTGTAGGGTGTTCCCTGTAATTTAGGCCGGTTCATCCACTCATGTATCTCACATAAAATAGGATGGTTTTTCCTGGACTGCATCGGTTGGACACTGGTATAAATCCATTGCCA
>JASJBX010000043.1 GCA_030066295.1 Crocosphaera sp. | reverse complement strand
TGTTCCGAGTTATTACTATTTTCTGTTTCCTGTTGGTTTGATTCAACTTGATCACTACTATCCTCATTATTATTTTCTTCTATTTCCTTTTCATTATTATTAGAGTTATTAGTTTGCTCATTTTTTGTTTCTTCCTGTTCCGAGTTATTACTATTTTCTGTTTCCTGTTCGTTTAATTCAGCTTGATCACTACTATCCTCATTATTATTTTCTTCTATTTTATTATTTTCGGACTGTTCTTGATTGTCAGTTTCTTCGCTGATCTGATTATTGTTACTATTTTCTAACTCATCTTGATTTATTTCTTCTGTATTATCGTCTTTTTTTGTTGGACTATCATCAGTTTCTTGACTAATGGTACGGGTTAAGGCAACCCCTAAATCAAAAGGACCAGGTATATCTTCTTCGGGATCAAAAATCACTTCTTCTGATTCTAAATTACTTTCGGCCCACATTTGTTCGCTAGTTACTAATAAGGAAGTTGCTTCTACATTTTCGACTTCAACGGTATCGATGGGACGGGACAAAGGATAGAAGGAAATACTATTAGTAAATTCTTCAGTGATGGGATGGTTTCCGTAGGTTGTAATAAAGGGAGTTGTTGGGCCTAAACCGACAATATTTCCGGCCCCTGAACCGTCTATAATAATACGATTATCTAATTGAATTCCCCAGTCTTTTAGAATGGGTTCTAATCCTGGATCAGTGCTAGGATCAAGGAGTAAAAATAAGTTCCCCCCTTGTTGATAATAATGTTTTAATACGGTTACTTCTTGGTCAAATAATTTACGTTTAGGACTCGCAATAATCAGGACATCTGCATCATCGGGAATACCTGAATTTTCGATAATATTTAAGGGTTTGACTTCATATCCTTTACTTTCAAGACTATTGGTTGCTTGTGATAAACTTCCTTCGGGAGAGGGTTCTATGGAATATTCTCCATGACCTTGTAAAACATAAATTTTAGGAATATAATCTTTTTGGATTTTTTCGATCGCGTTGGTTAATTTTATCTCAGATAAGGGTTCTCTCTGATTAAAAACAATTAAAGTTTGTACTAATTGTTTCTTATCTCCATATTCTAAATAAACGTCTCCTAATGATTGCACATCAAACTGTTCAGTGAGTCCTACTTTAATATCCGGATCAACGACTTCGTATTTAAAATTGCTACTATAACGTTGATAATTTTCTAATAATTCTTCATCTTGAGGAATTATTTCTTTATCAAATAGATAAACGTTAATCGGTTGTTCTAAATTTTTAACAATTTCTTGGCTTTCTGATGATAAGGTATAAAGTTGATTTTCAGTTAAATCAATGCGAGGAGAATAACGAACAGTCAGAAAATTAATTAATCCTAATATAATCACCAAAGATAAAGTGGAAAGCAACGCATTGGTTCCCGTTTGAGTGGATCTTTTTTGCCAAAAACTTCTTCCTGTGACTAATAGATAAACCAACCAGATAAATAAACAAATACCTCCTGCAATGACTAGACTTACATAGAGAATAGTCTGAGTTTTAGTGATAGCAATAGGAAATAAACCAGCAACGGTTAAAATAAGACCAGGGATAAATAGATATTTTAAAATTGCTTTATAGTTGCTTATTTTTTTCATTTTTTAATAATATTTATGATACGTTAAGATCGTTGAAATCGGAAAGCTTCTATGGATTGTGCAGTTAAGAAAATACCTAGTAAGATATAGCTAGCAAACAAGACTAAACTACTGACATCGAGTACACCTTTAACTAAATCTGTGTAACGATCAAAGAGAGAAAGATAGGAGAAAAAACTTTTAAAAGGTTCTTGTAAATTGGACGCAATCGCATCCATTATCCATAGAAATAATATTAATATAAAGGTCAAAATATAAGCTAAAATCCCACTATCCGTTAACGAGGAAATAAACATCCCCAAGGAAAGAATAGCAGCAGCAATTAAAATCAAAGACCCATGAGATAGCAAAATAATGTTAATATTAACAGGAGGAGTCGCATTACTAAATATAATGATTTCGTAGATCCAAAAAGGGATCATCAAAACAATAAAAAATGCTAAAACGCCTAACAATTTTCCTACAGCTACGCTCCAATTGGTTAGAGGAGAAGTTGCCAACAATTCCAAGGTTCCCCGTTTTCTTTCTTCTGAATAAAGTCCCATAGATAAAGCAGGTAACAATACTAATAATAAGGAAATAATTACCGCAAAAAAACTATCGATAAATTGACCAGCAACATCAACAGGAACCGATAATTGACCACTTTGTTCAAAAAAGGAAAGGGTTTGTAATATCTCTTCTAGAATAGCACTAAAAAAGAAGCCCCCAATTAACCAAAACACAGCAGCGATAATGTAAGCAAAAGGAGAAGCAAAGTAACTTTGAAATTCTTTGCGAAAAATAGCAGCTAAATTAGTTAGTATCATCTCAATAATAGTTATAAATTTTATTCAGTTATTGATAATATTTTATCGAATGAATTTACCCCCCATCTCCCGTTTTCTCTGTCTCCCCATCAAATTCCAAGGATGAATTTTCTTTCAAAATAGATTCCTTCCCTTCCGTTGCTGCTTCTTCTGTAATCACATTTAAGAAAACATCTTCTAAAGTAGCACGAGTTCGCTTCATTTCGTATAAGTCCAACCCTTGATTAATAATTAAAGCAGCAATATCTTTACCTATTTCTTGATGGGAATCAGTAGTTAATAATAAAGTATGACGTTTAGTTTCACTATTGGATTTAATTTCTAATTGACTAATTCCAGGTAGATCGTTTAACATCGGTTCTAAACTAAAGATATCCCCTTCAATTTCAATTTCATATCCTCCTTTTGCTGTTAAATGGGACATTAAATGATTAGGGGTATCTGTTGCCACAACTTTACCACCATTGATGATCGTGACCCGATCGCAGGTCATGCTCACTTCTGGTAAAATATGAGTTGATAAAAGTAGAGTATGTTCCCCGGCCAAACTCTTAATTAAGTTGCGAACTTCGATTATTTGTTTAGGGTCGAGGCCAACAGTAGGCTCGTCTAGTATAATGACGGGGGGATCGTGGACAATCGCTTGAGCAATACCGACCCGTTGTTTATAACCCTTAGATAGCTTACGGATCAAAACTTTGCGCTTATCTTGCAGTTGACAGCGTTCCATAGACCAGTCTACCCGAGATTGTCTTTGTTTGCTGGCTACTCCTTTAATTCTAGCCACAAACTGCAAAAACCCTTCTACTGTCATATCAGGGTACAGAGGAGGAGTTTCCGGAAGATAACCGATGTTACGTCTAACTTCTAAAGACTGTTCATGAACGTCATATCCTGCAATTTTAGCCGTTCCTGCGGTGGCAGGGATAAAACCGCTAAGGACACGCATAGTAGTGGTTTTTCCTGCGCCATTTGGTCCCAAAAATCCTAGAATCTCTCCTTTTTCAACGGAAAAATTCACATCTTTTATAGCAGCAGTTGAACCATAAATTTTGCTTAAGTGTTCGACTTCAATCATGTATGTTAAAAAGTTTATATATGATGTTACTAGATTTCAACTTCTAGCTGCTTGGTTGGCACAAAACATTCCCCCGGTAAAAGAACCGGGTCATGACGAAAAATTAATTGGCCTCGATGACTTTTTCGATGAATGGCAATACCATAAGGTCGCTTGGCACTTCTCGGATGTAACATACAATAAGTACGATAGATACGTTGTGCTGCCCGTAACAAGGTCGGGTCTAAAATAATAGTAGAGTCCATCCCTTGCGCTTGGGACTCGTTAATGTGATGTGTATAAGCCATAATAATGATCTCCTCACAAAGTTATCGAGGTTTGTCTTTAATATATTAATGGAAAGAATACACATCAAAGGACGGAAAAATACTAAACTATGATTCCAATATCCTTAACAAAACTTCTCCCATTGCTTTACATCCCACTGCTTTCATGCCATCAGACATAATATCTCCTGTGCGATATCCTTGGGCTAAAGCCTCGTAAACGGCTTTTTCTAGCCTAGTAGCTGCCTTTGGTTCGTTTAACCCATAGCGTAGCATCATCGCTGCACTGAGAACCTGGGCTAAGGGGTTGGCTTTGTCTTCTCCTGCAATATCGGGGGCCGAACCGTGAACGGGTTCAAATAACCCAGGTTTTTCTAAGCCTAAACTAGCAGAAGGCAACATCCCAATACTACCAGTTAACATGGCTGCTGCGTCGGAGAGAATGTCCCCAAATAAATTCCCTGTAACAATAGTATCAAACTGTTTAGGGGCGCGCACTAACTGCATCGCTGCGTTATCTACATAGAGGTGAGAAAGTTCCACATCGGGGTATTTTTCCCCCATTAAGGTAACGCGATCGCGCCATAGTTGAGAAACATCGAGGACATTGGCTTTATCCACAGAACATAGCTTACCACCACGTTTTTGGGCGGTTTCAAAGGCAACTTTGGCGATGCGATCGACTTCTGACTCAGTATAAGCCATAGTGTTGACCCCTCGTTTCTCTTTGGTTTCTGTCTCAAAAATGCCTTTGGGTTTGCCAAAATAAATGCCGCCGGTTAACTCCCTAACTACCATGATATCCACCCCATCAACGATTTCTGGTTTTAGGGAAGACGCATCGATTAATTGAGGTAGAATGGTTGCTGGCCGGAGGTTAGCAAAAAGGTTGAGTCCAGCGCGAATGGCTAATAAACCTGTTTCTGGTCGTTGTTCACGGGGTAAGTTATCCCATTTATAACCGCCGATAGCAGCTAATAAGACAGCGTCGCTATCACGACACATTTTTAGGGTTGCTTCTGGCAGTGGTTTGCCTGTTTCGTCAATGGCTACACCACCGATCAATGCTTTTTGGAATTGAAAATCAATGTCTAACTGCTTACCAACAACTTTGAGGATATCAACGGTAACAGCTAAAATTTCGGGGCCGATGCCATCCCCTGGCAGTAGGGTTATACGATATTTCCTCGTCATAGTTCAGTTCTTCCAATGATTACTATATCTAGAAAAAGCTCTGTTTACCTAGTATTCTAACTCTAACTTGACATCCTCACCGCCGTAAAACGAACGGTGATTCCTAAACCTCACAATTTAGGTTTCTGCTTCATAGCAACTGCCTCCACCCACAAGGAGCTTTATGGTCTTATGTTCGCTCCACAGACTATCCCCGCAAGCCCTGCGGTTCTTATGTGTCGAAGTCTCAAACCGAGAATTCTTGTCTTTGGTTTTGATTCTAGGGGTGGACTGCCCATTGCCCTATCCTCTTATCCCAGTCTGCCGATTTTTCTTCGCCGTTGCTAGTTCAAGCAAGCTTTGGTGTTAGGCTTTATGTCTCCATCGTCTGGGTGGGTCGGTGACCACCACTATCCTAGCATATAAAGCCGTCGTAGAACGACGGGGTTTCAGACCCAAATTTTTGATGAAAAAACGGCTAAGATAGCTAAGGCTGCATTCACCAAGTAAAAAATGCCGACGATTTGGGTTTCAGACCAACCACTTAATTCTAGATGATGGTGCAACGGGGCCATTTTTAATAATCTTTTGCCCACACCATCGGGGCCTTTGGTGGCTTTGTAGTAACTGACTTGAGCAATGACGGATAAAGATTCCACAAAGAAAATACCACTAACGACAAATAATGCCCAGAGATGACCACTGAGAATGCCCACTGCTGCTAAGGAACCCCCCAAGGCCAAAGAACCCGTATCCCCCATAAATACCTTGGCTGGGTTACGGTTATGAAGAACAAACCCTAAACAGCCTCCGCTCAGACAAGCACAAAAAATTCCCAATTCTGGCGTGCTAGTGGCGACCAAAATCCCTAACCCCAAAAACGCTAAGGCCGCCGTTCCCCCGGCTAACCCATCCACCCCATCGGTGAGGTTGGTAGCATTGCTTTCGGCCACTAAAACAAATCCGACTAACCCCCAAAATAAGACCCCCAAGGGTAATATTAGACTACCTGGTAATACCACATCCGTAACACTGGAAGGTTGAGTCCAAGCCATCCACAGACAAAAGGCAACGGCGATGGCAATTTGTAAAATCAGTTTCATACGGGGGGTGAGTCCCTTATTAGATTGTTGCCGTAAAATTTGCCAGTCATCCACCCAGCCAATGATCATATAAGCTAAGGTAACTAGGGAAACGGCGATCGCACTTGGGGCAAATTGGGACGCGATCAAAGCAATGATCACTACCACGGGGATCACAAAAATGCCCCCCATGGTGGGGGTTCCTGCTTTACTGAGGTGACTTTGTGGCCCGTCTTCTTGGATTACTTGTCCTGCTTTTAAGCGTCGCAGGAATGGCACAACGCCATAACCGATTATGCCTGTGATAGCAGCAGATACCGCCAACGGCAATAATAATATCTGACTAAAACTGATGATCTGACCGAAAAATTCAGCAAAACCAAGGGTAAGGAGTAGTAATAACCCTGTTAGTAACACTAACAAGTGATTTCCCGACGGTTTGGTTAAAGAGGTTTCAGGAGAAAATTTTGCGTCCACCACAGCAGTTACAATACCATTACAAGCTCAACATTAACTACATGGGATGAAAGGGGAATCGGGATAATTGTTCCCCTGCACGAAGTTAAAGGGACAACTCAATTAATTCTCATCGTCTAAACTGATATCATCGTCGTCATCATCGTAGTTGTCATCAACATCAATTAAGTCGGAGATTTCTGCATCTTCTTCTAGAGGGGTTTTGACCTCTTCTTGTTCCCGATAAATCAAGCGATTGGTGGCTTCTAGCCAATTAATAATAGAAGAATCCCGTTTAACAGGAATAACTGCAGCCGGTTCATATCTGGGTTCTTGAGAAATGGCAGGGGATAGATTGTCTTTAGACATAGAATTGACAATTAACAATTATGGTTGTCGTCTCATCATAACTTACGTGACAATCTAGACACAATCAATTGTTTTTCCCCGTACTGAAATTTTAAGATCGCTAAACTATAAAATAATTCGACTCACACTTAATTATTTGCATTATGAGATGGTCTATTTTTAAGCAAAGTTGGCAATCTATTTTAAAATCTCGCTTTTTACAATTATTTTTAGCTACTTTTTTCAGTGTTCTATTACTGAGTCATCCTTTATTTGCCTTGTCTCCTTCTAAAACAGAAATTCGTGGGGTTTGGTTAACCACCAACGATACCGAAACCCTACTGGACCAACCTAAACTAGAAGAAGCGATCGCCCAATTATCCCGTCTTAATTTTAATACGGTTTATCCGGTGGTCTGGAATTCCGGTTATACTCTATATCCCAGTGCGATCGCTGAAAGAGAAGGAATACAACCGTTTGTTCATAGGGGTTTTCAGGGACAAGATCCCTTGACAGATTTAATCGAGAAAGCACACGCTAGAGACTTATTAGTGCTACCCTGGTTTGAATTTGGGTTTATGGCCCCACCAAGTTCAGAATTAGCTAAAAAACACCCTCAATGGTTGACTCAGAAACGAGATGGAACCCAAACGACCATCAGCGCGGCCGGGGAAGTCGTCTGGTTGAACCCCTTCCGTCCCGATGTACAGAAATTTATTACTTCTTTAGTGTTAGAAGTTATGGATTTATATGATGTGGATGGCATTCAATTTGACGACCATTTGAGTTTACCGAGTGAGTTAGGTTACGATCAATTTACCGTTAATTTATATAAGCAAGAAACGGAAAAAGATCCCCCTGCTAATCACGAAGATCCTGCTTGGTTAAAATGGCGCGCTGATAAATTAACGGCTTATGTTTCGCAACTGAATGAAGCAATAAAAGCGAAGAAAAGTAACGCTATTTTTTCGGTTTCTCCCAACCCTTATGATACGGCTTATCAAGGTCATTTACAGGATTGGTTTACTTGGGTAAAACAGGATCTTGTTGATGAAATAATTGTGCAAGTTTATCGACCAGATTTAGAGACGTTTATTAGACAAATAGAAAAGCCAGAAATTAAAGAAACCCGACAAAAAATCCCTACGGGTATTGGTATTTTAACGGGGTTAAGAAACCGACAAATTGAAATGGATTTTATTCAGGAGAAAGTCTTAGCAGCGAAACAAAATGGTTTAGGAGTTTCTTTCTTTTTTTATGATAGTTTATGGAATTATGCGCCTGAATCAAAAATAGAAAGACAAGAGAAATTTTTAGCCTTATTTCCTTATCCTGCTGAGCGAAAATTAGAAATACTGACACCTAAACCTTCACCTCTAACTCCAACTTTACCAACTCCAGTCATACCCCAAATACCAGAAAATACCACAAGAGTTTATGAATTTAAACCCTATCCAACCCAACAATATAATAACTTTGATCCTTATAATCAAGTTCCAGGGACAATTCAAAATTATCCGTCTAACCCACCTCAAGAAATTATTGTTCCTGTGGAAGTAAATCCCCCTATTCAACCTCAACAATATAATGCCCCAGTGGAAACAAATACTCCTTATCAACCTCAAGAAATTATTATCCCTGTGGAAACCGCTAACCCCAATGAAACCAGAGAAACTACATCAGAATTTGAAAATAATACCCCCTATGAACCATCACAAGAAGTTCCCTTTGATGAAGATTTTACACCTTACCAACCCCCAGAAAATATGCCTCTAGTAGAAGAGATGAAACCTTATGAACCTTAAAAAATATTGATATTTGATACCCTAAATAATCAATCAAGTTACTATTAATTAGTAACATTCAAGTTATGGTTTTATTCGTCAACTTTTCATGATTAAACCTATCAATTTATTTGAATATGAATCCTTAGCAAAACAACACCTTTCTTCGACGGCTTGGGGTTATTATAGTAGTGGTGCGTTAGATGAAATTACCCTAAAAAACAATAGAAAATCTTTTGATCTTTATCAACTTTATCCCAAAGTTTTAGTTGATGTTAGTCAAATTGATTTATCCACAACATTGTTAGGTCAAACCCTATCTATTCCCATCGGAGTTGCCCCCATGGCCTTTCAATGTTTAGCCCATACCCAAGGAGAAAAAGCCACCGCCAAAGTGTTATCTGACTTAAAAACGTTGTTGATTCTAAGCACATTATCCACCACCAGTTTAGAAGAAGTTGCAGCTTGTCAAGAACATAATTTGAGATGGTTTCAATTATATATTCATCGAGATAAAGGGTTAACTAAAGCATTGGTAGAAAGAGCAGAAAAAGCAGGTTATACTGCTATTTGTGTCACTGTAGATGCCCCCATGTTAGGAAAAAGAGAAATCGATATTCGCAATCAATTTTCCTTACCTGAACCCTTAAAATTAGCTAATTTAGTCACCTTAAAAGAGTTGGAAATTCCTAACAGTAGTAATCAGTCAGGATTATTTGCTTATTTTCAACAACAAATCGATCCCAGTCTCACCTGGAAAGACTTAGAATGGCTACAATCTATTACCAAGCTTCCTATTGTTTTGAAAGGCATTTTAAGGGCAGATGATGCCCGTTTAGCCGTAGAAAATGGAGTAAAAGGTATCATAGTATCCAATCACGGAGGAAGACAGTTAGATGGGGCAATAACCACCTTAGAAGCGTTACCTCAGATTGTTGAAGCAGTAGGAAATGAAATTGATATTATAATGGATGGAGGTGTTAGAAGAGGAACCGATGTTTTTAAAGCCTTAGCATTAGGGGCAAAAGCGGTATTAATTGGTCGACCGATTTTATGGGGGTTAACCGTTAATGGCGAAGCGGGAGTCCATCATATTTTGGAACTATTAAAAGAGGAATTATCCTTGGCTATGGCTTTAAGTGGTTGTCCTACCATTGCTGACATTAATGATAGTTTTTTGCTTAAAAAGTAATCACACTACGAACGGTTTCGATGCTTAATTTTTTTTGAGGTTCCAGGGCGACGGCAGCTTTAACATCCATAGGGGCAGAAATTAACTTCAGAAAAGTATACCGCTACGCGAAAGGCAAAAGTCAAAAGTCAAAAGTAGGCCAGAAAAGAGTTTCAGGGTTTGTGAATGTCCTAACCAAAATGCGTAGTGCTATAAAAATATTTTAGCAGAAATGTGTTAGTTATCGGCTATATTAATTAGCTGTTTTTGGGTGATACAAGTTAAAAATACGTTAATGAAAAGTTAGCAGAAATATGTTTAGTTAAACATCTAGACTATTATCAACAAGACAAACTCCTAAACTTTTTGTATTAAATCATGCTAAAATCAATCTGATCTTGATAAGATAGATACTTGGTAGTCATGAAAACAGTTAAAACACTTTATGAAACTGATTTTAATCTTTGGTTAGAAGAAACTGTTAAGTTACTCAAGCAGAAAAAATTAGATGAATTGGATCTTGAAAACTTAATTGAAGAAATCGAAGCCATGGGAAGAAGTGAAAAAAAAGGATTTCGTAGTAATTTAGAACAATTATTATTACACCTTTTAAAATGGAAATATCAACCCAATAAACGATCAGGAAGTTGGAAAAGTTCTATTATCGAACATCGTAATAGAATGTTAGATGACTTAGAAGATAGTCCCAGTTATAAACCTTATTATGAGCAAATATTTGATAAATGCTATCGAAATGCCAGAAAGTATGCTGAAGCAGAAACAGGTTTGCCTATCAATACTTTTCCTGAATTTTGTCCCTTTAATAAAACAGACGTTTTAACGCCTGATTATATTCCCGAAGATAATAATAATTAAAATTATAGGTTAGGTTAGACGGTTATAATTTAGTATATGGTCAGTAGCAAATTATCCGTCCTAACCTAACATTTTCTTCTATGTATAAACAAAACATAAATATGTTAAAAATTAGTTTAAAAATCGTTGCTTAGATAGGGAATAAATTATAATTAAAGAATTAATGTAAAAAGTACGATAAACTATGACCCTTACCTCATCTAATTATCAATTTATTTATACACCCCATCATAAACCCAATCAATTGATTTGTGGTCATGGACAAACAGCTATTATTACAGGATGGACTGTCAGACAATCAATAGCTAAAAAATTAAACCCAGAAGACTATGCAGTAATTGGAAACTTATACAGTCCCACTAGAGGGATCAGTCCGTTAATTCGTAATTTATTAGCTAATCCTCACGTGAGATTTTTAGTCATTTTAGATGCAACAAAAGAAGACAAAAATGCAGGGGGATGTCAATGTTTATTAGACTTTTTAGAACGGGGGTTTACTCAAGGAAAAAGTGATACAGGGCGAGATATTTGGTTCATAAATTCTGAGATTACTGGCTATATTGACATAGAAATTGATGGGAATGCTTTAGAAACCTTGCGTCAATCTATTGACTATCAATTAGCAACTTCTATCAAAGAAGCAGTCAATTATGTTCAAGAATTTAGTCAACAAAATGATAGAAAACCGTGGGGAGAACCCTTAACATTTCCCATCACAGAAAGCACTCCAACCGTATTACCTGGACCGAGATATGGTCATCGAATAGAAGGGAAAACTATTGCAGAAACATGGGTTAAAATACTGCATAGAATTAAAACAACTGGAACTATTAGACCGACTCAATATGGACAATGGCAAGAATTAATTGATCTGACGGCTATTGTAACCAATGAACCCTTAAATTTTTATTTTCCTAGTCCTAATTATTTACCAATCAAAAGAGAATTTATTAATGATTATATTGGACAAATTCTTGATGATGCACCTCAAAAAGAAGGAGTTAAATACACTTATGGACAAAGGTTGCGATCGTGGTTTGAAAGGGATCAAATTAAACAAGCAATTGATAAATTAATCAGTGATAAAGATTCATCCAGAGTGGTTATGTCTCTATGGGATGTTAAAGATTATGAAAACAATGATAGTCCTCCTTGTTTAAATCATATTTGGGTAAGAATAGTTGATAATGAACTATCATTAACTGCGACATTTCGTAGTAATGATATGTTTTCTGCTTGGCCAGCAAATGCAATGGGTTTACGAGAATTACAACAGCATATTAGAAAAGAAATAAATAACAAATCTAACCATAATTTTCAGTTAGGACCCTTAATTATTATTAGTCAAAGCGCACATATATATAGTGATTGTTGGGAACACGCAGATAAGGTTATCGAAACAGAATATAGTAGAATATGTCAGGAAATAACTTATAATGATCCCAGTGGAAGCTTTTTAATTTCTATCAAAGATAATCACATAATTGTTGAACATATTACCCCAGGTTCAGGAGAATTAGTTAACTGTTATTCAGGAAAAACTGCTAGAAAACTTTATCAACAAATTGCTGATACTTCTCCCAGTCTTGAAATAAAACACGCTATCTATTTAGGAACAGAACTACAAAAAGCAGAAATCTGTTTAGTTAAAAAATTAGATAGTTATCAACAAGATAAACCTCTTATTATTTAATTTGTCAGTATCTACAACTCTAATCAATAATTGTTCAAAAAAAACATGACTATTTTAAGTGACCAAGACATCAAAAAAGAATTAGGGATAAATATTTATATATATCCATATAAAACTCAAAATTTGAAAGGAGCTAGTTATAATTTAACTGCTAGTAAGTTAGCTTGGGATTTGAATACTAAAAAAAGTATTTATCATAGTGATGAAGAAAAAATTATTATTGAAGGTAACACAAGTGCTTTAATAGAAACTAATGAAACTATTTGGGTATCTGAAAAAATTGCTGGAACTTATTACTCACGAGTCAGAAAAGTCTCAGAAGGAACTGGACATATTAGTACAACACTCGATCCTAATTATCTTGGATGTTCTTTAATTGCTTTACATAATCATAGTAAAGAACCTATTGAAATAGAACCAGAAACTGACCCTTTTGTAACAATCATATTTCAATATTTACATACACCATCAACTACAGAACATAGAGGAAATACATCAGGAAGAAGAGAATTACTTAGTACATTGGGAATAACCTTAAGTAAGAAAGAAACAAAATTTCTTGATCAAGATTTTATGAATGATAAAGATGCACTATTGAATAAATTACGTAATTCTAATGATTATCAGGAGATCGACAAAAAGCGAAAAGAAGAAGCAAATCAGAGACTTCAACAAATATCAAATCAAAAGAAAAATATTTTTTTTAAAAAGCAATATATAATTTTGAGCAGTTTTCTGATAGTATTAATTATGTCTGCTGTGTTGCTAGATAATAAGCAAAATAAATTAGCTTCCGACCCCTCGGATACTTGGTATAATACAGCAAATAAAGTGATTGAGTGGGTAATACCCACTATCACGGTAATATTAGTCAACTTATGGTTCAATGACATAGATCGTAAAAGTAACAAATAAAACCAAAAATATTATCTTATATTAAAAGGAAATATGAGGAAATGCACCTTAAAATTATTAAATTAAACCCAAAAGCAATCATTCCTAAATATGAACATGAAAATGATTCAGGACTTGATTTAGTTTCCATAGAAATGGTAGAAATACCAGCAGGAGAAAGTAAATTAGTTAAAACAGGAATTTCCATTGAATTACCCCCTAATACGGAAGCACAAATACGTCCGAGAAGTGGACTTGCATTAAAACATCAAATTACCGTTTTAAACACTCCAGGAACTATTGATGAAGGGTACAGAGGAGAAATAGGTGTTATCTTAATTAATCATGGGAAAACATCATTTAAAATTACCCAAGGAATGAGAATTGCTCAGATGGTAATTGCTCCTGTTATTCGTGTTAAAATCGAAGAGGTAGAACAGTTAAGTGATACAATTAGAGGAAAAGGTGGCTTTGGTTCTACGGGAGTTTAACATTATTCTTTTAAGCAATGAATATCCCCCAGTTTTTTGAGTGGGACGAAAATAAACGTCAAGCTAATATAGAGAAACATGGGATAGACTTTGCTGACTTAGAGAGGATTTTTACTAATCCATTTATACAGCGTATCGATAACCGCATTGATTATGGGGAAACAAGAATCATCCTCTTAGGTCAATTAGACGGAGTTATCCTCTATATTGTTTATACTTGGCGTGGGAATGTGTGTCGGTTTATTAGTGCTAGGAGAGCCAACCAAGGTGAAAGAAACAAATATCACCAGAGTGTCTCGTGAAGAATGGGCAAAAATGAAGGGTGAAACCGATTGGGATAAGATAAAAGGGATGACTGATGAGGAAATCGAAAAAAATGCTCTAGATGATCCCGATAGTCAACCTATTCCTGATGAAATGTGGGAAGATGCTCAAGTTGTTTTTCCTCAACAAAATACCGCAGTCAACACTTAATAGTATCAATGACCTTTCTTGAAGAACAAAGACCGACATGGGATGAATACTTTATCATGATAGCGAAACTAGCTGCTACCCGCTCAACCTGTTTAGCTTTCCCTGTGGGTGCAGTTATCGTCAAAGACAAGCAAGTTTTAGCTACTGGATACAATGGTTCCCCGTCCGGTTCGGCACATTGTACAGCGCAAGGATTCTGTTATCCTGGACTCGATAGCTGTGATAGTTCCAGCAGTCTCCCCTCTCGTGCGGTTCACGCAGAAGCCAATGCGATCGCTCAAGCCGCAAAACACGGCATTTCTACTCACGGTGCTAGTATTTATGTTAGCTTAGAACCCTGCGTCTCCTGTTTAAAATTAATTATTTCTGCGGGTATTAAAGAAGTGTTTTATGAAACAGAGTTTAATAAGGGAGAAAAAGTGCTAGTTAGGGATGCTTTTGTTAAAGATGAGTTAGTCACTTTCACCCAAATAAAGTTATCCCAAGAAACAGCAAAACGCGCTTCTCTATTCCTGTTAAATCCTACCTCAATAGCGAGGGAAAAGTTAGAAAATAATCAGAGTTTATAACGGTAACTTTTGAATCGCTTTATTAGAACCAATCACCACCATTGACAAGTCTTTATTCAGCTTTTCTTGAGGTGGGGGATTAATATTAAACTTATCATCTTTTCCTACCGCTAAAACACTAATATGATAACGACTTCTCAGCTTTAGTTCTTCGATGGTTTTGCCATGAAACTCTTCGGGGATACGGGTTTCGACAATACTATGATCTGGGTCAAGTTCAAATCGTTCCATCACCCCTGGACTTTGGGTTAATAAGTGGCCTAAATCGCATCCTGCTTGATACTCAGGAAAGACAACTAAATCCGCTCCCACCCTTTCTAATAGTTTACCATGAATATCAGAGGAAGCTTTAGCCACCACATATTTTACCCCTCCTTCTTTGGCGTTTAAAGTAGTAATAATACTTTCTTCTAAATAGTTACCGATAGCAATAATAACCGTGTCAAATTCAAAGATTCCTGCTTCTTTTAAAGCGTTAGGTTTAGTAGAATCTAATTCAATGGCACTAGAGGCAAGTTTTTCTGCCAAAACTTGAGCAACTAACGCTTCATTTATGTCCGTTCCTAATACTTCGTACCCTAATCTATGAAGGGTTCCACAAACAGCGCGGCCAAATCTTCCTAATCCAATAACTGCAAATTGACGGGTTCCTCGACGGAGACTACTTAAGA
The DNA here is from genome assembly GCA_030066295.1 of Crocosphaera sp. GTDB lineage: Bacteria > Cyanobacteriota > Cyanobacteriia > Cyanobacteriales > Microcystaceae > Crocosphaera. The sequence goes on along the minus strand of JASJBX010000043.1, from coordinate 8,652 downwards.
AATTTAAGGATTTCAAACTAATACCTCACCCTTATTTTAACAATGGTTTTACAACCTTATATCATATCAAATTTAACAAAATGGCGGTAGAAGTCTTCATCTATAAATTACACTTCTGACTTTTGACTTCTGACTTCATTTAAAGCTTATCCCACTAGCAAAGTTTCTTCAGGATATTGGACAACCCGTGGACGAGTGTCCCCCACGATGGCCGCCATAAATAAGAGAATTCCCACCCTTCCAGTATACATGGTTAGGATGATTAATAGTTGAGAAACTGCTGATAATTTATCTGTAATTCCTGTAGATAATCCTACGGTAGCAAAAGCAGATACAACTTCAAATAAAACTTGTAAGGAAGTCGCACCAGATTCAAAAAAACTAGGGTGAAAAATACCTTCATTTAAGTAGATTAAAAAAGTCATTAATACCACCATATTCGTCGAACCAAAAACAACGGCCACGGCCTTTAAAATTAAGGAGACAGGAATTTCCCGCTTAAACATTACCACCTCATCATTACCTCTTAAAACCGAACGAGTACAGTTAGTCAAAATCCGTAAAGTTGTTGTCTTGATGCCTCCTCCTGTACCACTAGGACTTGCACCAATAAACATTAAACCAATGGTTAAAAATAAACCAGCAAAGGTCATTTCTCCAATATCAATACTATTAAAACCTGCTGTTCTTGTGGTTACAGATTGGAACCAAGCTGTTAAAAATTTACTTTTAAAATCCAGATCACCTAATGTATCAGGGTTAGCGTATTCAATGATAAAAAATACGAGAGTTCCAGTAAGTAATAAAATGGCTGTTGTACTAATTACTACCTTGAAATTTAAAGAGAAAACTAATCTTTCTGACTTATTAGTCACTAGATGGACAATGGCTATATAAAGTTCCATAATAACTTGATAACCAATTCCCCCAAAAATCACCAATAAAGGAATCACTAAATTAATAGTTAAAGAATCATCAAGACTCATTAAACTATCAGAAAATAAGCTAAAACCAGCATTATTCCAAGCACTAATACTATGAAAAATTGCTAACCACAAACCTTTGAAAGTACCATATTTTTGAGAAAAAACATTAAGCATCAGTATAATTCCTAAAATCTCAAAAGCAAGGGTTGTGGCAATAATAGAACGAATAAGCGTTTGACTATTACCGTGTAAAAAAGGGCGATCAAAAGACTCCTGTATGGCTAATTTTTGTCTGAGATCAAATCGTCTACCTAATAATAAAATCAAAAAAGTGGTGGTGGTCATATAACCTAATCCTCCCACTTGAATTAAAAGAAGAATAATTAATTGACCCCAAAAAGAAAAATAACTACCGGTATCAACAACAATTAATCCGGTCACACAAACAGCAGAAGTAGCAGTAAATAAAGCAACTAGAGGATTATTCCAACTTCCATCATTAGTGGCAAAAGGTAACATTAATAACAGGGTTCCTACAGCAATCACTGCAAGAAAGCCAACACAAATCGTCCTAGCAATTGTCATCAGGAATTATAATCTTACTATAATATTGACTGACTTATTATTAATTATTAGTTATCTGTTGTCAATTATCTATTATCTTTATCACTGATTAAGAATTATCCGAACCATTATGGGTTAGACTTAGACAGGGCGAAGTTGAAGCATTGTCTCTGTCTGTTGCTGAAGCATTAGACCATTGAGACACCGATGCAGAAATGGATTCTTCTTGCAGTTGGTCGAGGGTTTCCACAAAATCTTTAATTCCTTTAAATCTGCCATAAACAGACGCAAAACGAATATAAGCCACTTCATTTTCTTCCCGTAAATATTTTAAGACCAATTGTCCGATTTCATGGGTGGTGACTTCTCTTTGGGGACGTTGTTGTAAATAGGCCTCGATATCATCTACAATGGTCTCAAGACGTTGATGGGAGATGCCCGTTTTCTCACAAGCCCTTACCATGCCTCGTAAGAGCTTAGATCCATCAAAAGACTCCTTTTTACCGTCGTGTTTAATGACAGTGATAGGAACGAACTCGATGCGCTCGTAGGTGGTAAAACGGTGTTTACAGTTCAAACATTCACGACGGCGACGGATGCTTTGTCCACCTTCGGAAGAGCGAGATTCTAGGACACGGCTGTTGGTATGCTGACAGTAGGGACATTGCATAGGACTATCCGTAGCAACGGAAGATGACGGTAGAAGAAGTAAGATACCAGAATAATTAATGAACTCCTGGAAAATACAAGATTCTGAGCCATGCTCATCTTTCCCTATAAAAATAAGGAAAAATAGCGGCTCAGAGGAGATTGACGATTAATTGACAGTCGAGGGTTAAACCCTGATGTCTACTTTTGGATACGGGGGGGTTCCCGAAAGGCGATGGCAAAAAAGAGAACGGCCAAAGCCATAGTTAAAACAACGATATAAGCAACGCTTTCCATCTTAATAATTTCCTAAAATTATTTTCATCCCTAGTGTATCAAAAAATTGACAAAATTAAATCAGGTTGTTCTCTCTGGACGACATTTTTTCCCCGACTCTTACCTTATCCTCTAAGCTTCGAGACTTTGAACTAAGACAAAAGGCTGTACAATTAAAGTTTTAAATGATTGAGTGGGGTTAATATTCCAGTCGCTTAACTGTTGATTAGAGGGCTTATTAATTAATTGTTTTGTAATCCAACGTTCAACCATCATTTTATCATCTTGGGCAATGGCAACCCCCACATCTAATAAATTTAATTCGTCATTGACAACAATCACAGCGTCTCTTTGAGCATGGGGTTTAATATCGTCCCAACTAACGTCGGCCATATCTTCTTGAAGGCGTTTTCTGATTTCTTCCATGAATAATTGGTACTGACTAAATAAAGTGATCTATAGAGAGAATTTAGAAGATAAAAAATTCTAAATTCTCAATTTTCAAGGGTTTATTCGGCTAGTATTAAGCCAGAACGAGGGGGAATACTCAGCTTCAATTGATCCTTCTGCCAATTAATTGACCCTTGTCCATACACAATAGCACTCGGTTGCTTGTTGGATATTGGGGGAACTTTTTCAAAATCGGTTAGGGTTATTTCTGCTTTTTCTTCCCCATTATTCACCGCAACCATTACCCCTTCTTCTCCTAAAATGCGAGCAAAAAGATAGACATTTCCTTTAGCATAAAGCGCATGATAGGTTCCTGTGCATAAAGCAGGGTATTTTTTGCGAATTACAATTAATTGTTTATGGTAAGCTAGGGCTTCTTTATCCCATTTATCTTCTGTGGGAAAGCCTTTTCTTGCATCAGGATCGTGACTTCCTTCAAGACCAATTTCATCCCCATAAAATAAGTTAGGGGTTCCAGGGAAGGTAAATAATAATAAGGTGGCCAACTTAGCCGAAGTGCGATCGCCTCCTGCAATACTCAAAAATCGGGGGGTATCATGACTATCGAGTAAGTTTAACTGGGTTAACTGAATTTCCCAAGGATGACGGGCTAATAATTCCTCAATTCCTTTAGCATAAGCTTCAGCATCGAGGGTTTCGTAGGGTTCATAAAAGTGAGGGATTGTTTCTTTATCAACGCCATCGCCTACAATAAAGCCGGCGGTTAAACGACCAAAGGGATAATTCATCACCCCATCAAATTGCTTTCCATCTAACCATTGTGTGGCATCAAAGGCAATTTCGCCGACAATATAGGCTTCAGGGTTAACCGCTTTCACCCGTTCTCGAAATTCTTCCCAAAACCCTTCTGCTTTCACACAGTCCGGTACATCCAACCGCCAACCGTCGATCCCTTGTTTTAACCAATATTCTCCCACCTGCATAATATATTCTCTCACCCCTGGATTATTGTGGTTAAACTGGGGTAAAGCGCGGTAATCGATCCAGGAGACATAATTAGCTGGAAGGCTACCATCATAAGCCGATAGGGGCCAGCCTTCGATTTTAAACCAATCTAACCAAGGGGAGTTAGGTCCATTTTCCAGGATATCGTTGAAGAAGAAAAAGCCACGACTGGCGTGATTAAACACACCATCTAAAATCACCTTAAACCCCTGATCGTGGGCGGTTTTTAAGAGTTGATCGAAGGCTTCTCGATCGCCCAATAAAGGATCGATAGCATAATAATCTTGGGGATGATAGCGATGGTTACTAGCTGACCGAAAAATGGGGGTAAAATAGAGGGCGGTGACCCCTAAATCTTGTAAATAATCTAATTTGTCGATTACACCCCAAAGGTTGCCGCCTTTGTATCCTTGGAAGGTTGGCGGTGCATCCCAGTCTTCGAGGGGAACATCTAACAACCATTTTTGATGGGGGGGAACCTTTCTCGCAAAGGTGTCGGGATAAATTTGGTAAAAAACGGCGTGTTTCACCCAGTCGGGAGTTTTAATAGCCATGCAATCTCTCGATAAGGTTTTCTCTATTAGATAACTATGGTATCACGGGAGGTTTAAACAAAAATTCGGTGTTGCAAAGATGGCATCTGTTGACGCACTTGCTTAACGCGGTGGGGATCAATTTCTGCTAGGGCCATACCGGGTTGTTGTCCTGCGTCGTCTAAAATGAGACCCCAAGGGTCGATAATGACCGCATGACCGTGGCTAAACCGTCTAGCATAGTGGTTGCCGGTTTGTGCCGGGGCAATAATATAACAGGTATTTTCGATCGCTCTCGCTTGTAAGAGAATTTGCCAGTGATCTTTGCCCGTAAAAGCGGTAAAAGCAGCCGGAATAAAGAGAACATCTACCCCTTGGCCAGATAAATGACGATATAATTCTGGGAAGCGAACATCGTAACAGATAGAGAGTCCTAAGTTACCTAAATCTTGAGACGAGTAAATATCAGGTAACTTGGTTCCTGGCATTACTGTACTTGATTCTTGATAGGTATTGCCATCAGGAAGATCAACGTCGAAGAGATGGACTTTTTGATAACGAGACAGTTCTTTTCCGGTGGGATCGACCAAGAGAGCGGTATTATAAGCTTTGCTAGGATCGCCTTTGACGGGGACAGGAAAACCGCCACCTAAAATAGTAATTTGAAAGCGTTGGGCCATGGTTTTGAGAAATTTCTCGGCTTTTTGAGCAATTTCTTGGGCTTTGCTGAGTTTCTCTTCTTCTTTTCCTAAAAAGGCGAAGTTTTCCGGCAAGCCAATTAATTCGGCCCCGCGACGAACGGCAAGTTCAATGAGTTCTTCGGCCTCTGCTAGATTTTTCTCTAGGTCGGGCTTACTTGTCATCTGAATGGCAGCAGCGAGATAAGGTTTCATTATGTCCTTATAATCAAAATCCTACTGTGATTATAGGATAAGACGGGTCTGATCAACCCTTGATTATGTGAACTATCCACTTTTTTTTCGGGTTTTCTGTGTCCCATTCAGACTATTTCTGGAACAATAGTCTCAAAATAAGCTAGGATTGAACTCGCGTCGGTACGGGTCGCATTTTCTCCGATTAAATCATTAGCGAAATTCTCAACTAAAAATCCAAATTCAAATTCATCTAATTGAGAGGCGTATAAGTCAATTAAGTTATAATCTTGTTGTTCAACTTGATTATTACCATCAATATCGAATAAGGTGGCTCCCACTTCATTTACATGGCTTAAAATTGACGCTGCATCAGTAACCGTCGCATTGTCTCCCATTAAATCATTAGCAAAATTATTAATGAGGAAATCGAATTCAATTTCGTCTAACTGGGAAGCATATAAGTCAATTAAATTATAGTCTTGTTGTTCAAGAATTCCATTTTGATCAATGTCTAATGTGGCTGGGTTGTTATCGACAATGTCTAGGGTAATACTAGCATCAGCAGTCGTGGGAATTCCTTCCATATTGCCCACATTATCTACAGCAACAGTATAGAAAGAATAGGTTTTGCCGTTTTCTCCTGTGTAGGTGGCTGAAGTGTCAGCCGTATCGTCTAACCAAAGGGTGTAATTTTCCCCATCTTCGGAGACGTAAATATCATAAACCCCAACCCCTGATCCCACATCGGAACCAGTCCAAGTTACGGTAAAGTCCGTATTGGTAGCGGTGTCGGGTAAATCTTCAATATTGCTGGTGGGTGCGTCAACATCGATGGTATTGGTCCAAGGTGCTTCTTTAGGTGCAGGGTTAAAGGCGTTAACCAGGTCAAACTGTACAAAAGCTTGGTTTTGTATTTGGGTTCCGGTGGTGAGGTTGTCTTTGGGGTCAATGGTGAATTCGACCCAACCGAGTTCGTATTCCGTTTCTTCGTTGAAGGGGGGTAAAAAACCGGCTAAGGGGTCAACGTCATTGGGATCTCCGGTTATGGGGTCAACCGCTTCAAATATCCAGACAATTTCCCCAGTTTCGGGATCAAAAGTTGCGTCGATATCAACGGCCAGGTTTTCATCGGGGTTCATATCGATACGGGTGTCGATGGTTTGTCCCCCAGGAATGTCTTGAGTCCATCTCAGGAAACCAATTTGAGTAAAGTTGAGGGTATCCCAGTCTAGGTTAGGATCTAGACTGTCTTTGATGATGGCCACTTGAGTGGGGAAGTCTGCATCGGGATCATTCCAGAAGTCGATTCGATAGTTAAAGGTTTCATCGGGGGAAATATAGCGTTTTTTCTCTGCATCGGGGGTATTGGGGGGATCATATCCTTCCGGTCCAAATTTGTCTTCGGGGGTAATGGATGGGTTTGGAATAGTGTCGTCTCGATCTTCTTCATCATCTGGGGGAGGATCTGGGGGAGGATTATCGCGATCAGGATCGGGAGGAGGATTATCGGGATTGGGATCGGGATCGGGATCGGGAGGAGGATTATCGGGATCGGGAGGAGGATTATCGGGATTGGGGTCTGGAGGAGTAGGACAATAGCCAATACAAATATCGCCTATGTCAATATTAATGTTAATGTCAATATTAATGTTAATGTCAATATTCTTGTTACCACCTTTACCACCTCTACCACTTTTAGGAGTTTTTCGTCGTTTATTTCCTTGAACATCTATAAATGTTAGAGGTTCATTGAAAACATACCGATATAGATTAACATCCCCCCCACTTAATCCAATGGGATCTGGACTGGTAAACCGTCCTAACTCTGCATCATAATACCTTGCTCGCATAAAATATAAGCCATTTGCTTCTTCCATCACTCCATATTCACCAACAAACTCAAAAGGATTAACAATACTCTCACTTTCATGAATTTCCTGTCCAAAAGGAGAATAAGCATAACGGTTCACATAATTTCCCGTTCCATCACTTAAGCCAACTGTTGACCCAATAATATTAAAATCGTAATAAGCAGCATTACTCCCATCAAACCGCGTTTCTAACCCTAACCCGTGACTATAACTGGCGACTAAATTGCCATTTCCGTCATATTCGGCCACCACATCCCCTAACCCAAAGGGATCAACCACATACTCCGTTCTCACTCCATCATAAATACTAGCAACTCGATTTCCTAACCCATCATATTCATATTGTGTAACTGTCCCATCTGCTTCTATAACTTCTACTAACTGGTTGCGATCGTTGTAAGTATAAGTCCAAGTTTGATCCCCTTCTGTCTTAGAGATTAAATTACCATCCCCATCATAGTTATAAACCCTTGTCCCTGCGGTGGTGTATTGATTGAGATTATTGGTTGTATAATTACTTTCTGTGCCGTTAACCACCGTTTTTATACGGTTTCCTGCTGCATCGTATTCATAGGTTAAGCTTTGATCTGCAATCTCAGGATTAACAGAGAGAAAATCAGCACTAATTAACTGACCATTGGCATCATAACTATAGGTCCAGTTCCCATCAAGGGTGGCCATGGCAGTAATTTGTCCCGTTGTATCATAACTATAGTCATAACGAGAATTAATGCTATCATCTGCTTGATAATGAACAATATTCAGTAATTGACTCGCTGCATCGTAACCATAAGTAGTATAAGTCCCATTTCCTTTATCTTCCCGACTGAGACGACCTAAACTATCATAACGGTAGCGAACAATTAAGTTATCATCCCCATCCGTTAACTCAGATAACCTTCCCGTCTCATCGTAACCATAGTTAACTGCATAACCATCGTTTCCTGTGATGGAAGTCCGATTTCCGCTACTATCATAGGTATAACTAAGGGAATATCCGGTCGGATAGTCGATTTTCGTAATATTATTATTGCTATCGTGGGTAAAGCTAGTGATTCCTTGTTCATCCGTAACAGAGAGTAAATTACCTCGCGTATCGTAGGTATAATCAAAAGCTGTCCCATCACTATTTTGTTGGGTTAACAGTAATCCATCTTGGTTGTAACCATAGTTAAAAATAGCCCCTCGACGGTTGCTAGACTGGGTTAAGTTTCCTGCATCATCATAGGTAAAGGTTTCAACGCTAGAATCAGGATAGGTAATACTGGTGAGATTTCCTGCATTATCATAACCATAACGGATTGTATTGCCTTTAGCATCCCGTAACCATTGTAAATTGCCTGTTTTTGCATCAAATCTTGTAGTAATGCTGTTTCCTAGTGCATCGGTGATGATGGTGGGATAACCTTGATCATTGTAGGTAATCTGCGATCGCGTTCCATCGGGTAAAGTAATAAGAGATTGATTATTGTCTGTATCAATGGTCACAATTCGCCCTAATTCATCTTCCGTTTGAATGAGACGGCCTCGCCAATCATAGGAT
>JASJBX010000213.1 GCA_030066295.1 Crocosphaera sp. | reverse complement strand
GGGGGAGACGGGGGAATATATATCAATCACTTCTCCTAGTCTCCCTCTGCCCCCTCTGCCTTCTGCCTCCTTTAAGCGTTCCAGTTAGCCCAATCTTGAGGCTTTAAGAAGGTATCATATAACTCCGCTTCGGGGGTATGGGGTTCCGGTTGATAACAGTATTCCCAACGAACCAAAGGAGGTAAAGACATTAAAATTGATTCGGTTCGACCATTGGTTTGTAGACCAAAAATAGTTCCGCGATCGTACACTAAATTAAATTCTACATACCGGCCCCGACGATACAATTGAAATTGTCGTTCTCTGTCTCCATATTCTGTGTGACGACGTTTTTCCACAATGGGCAGATACGCGGGTAAAAAAGTTCGTCCACAGTCATTGACAAACGCAAATATCTCTTCCCAACTCCGAGGGGTTAAACTGGGTAATTGATTACTATAGTTGGCTGCTGCTTTATCGGCATGGGGACCGCGATATAAGGGATCACTGCCGTCTTGATAGTCAAAGAAAAGACCCCCAACCCCACGGGTTTCTTGACGGTGTTTGAGATAGAAATATTCATCACACCAAGGCTTAAACACGGGATAATATTCGGGGTGATGTTTGTCGCAAGTGTCTTTTAAAGTGCGATGAAATTGGACAACATCTTCAGCAAAGGGATAATAGGGGGTTAAGTCAATACCACCGCCAAACCACCACACCGGCCCCGCTTCAAAATAGCGATAGTTGAGGTGAACCGTGGGAACATAGGGGTTACGGGGATGGAGTACCATGGAGGTTCCTGTGGCGTAGAAACCGTGGCCTTCTGCTTCGGGACGCTGTTTAAGGATGGAAGGGGGTAACTGTTTGCCCCACACCTCGGAAAAGTTCACCCCACCTTGTTCTAATAGATTACCGTCTCTGAGGACGCGAGAACGGCCACCGCCGCCTTCTTCTCTCTGCCAACTGTCTTCCTGAAATTGACCCTTCCCGTCTGCTTGTTGGAGTCCCTGGCAAATTTCATCTTGAAGGGTTTTCATGAACTCACTAACCCGTGTTTTTGCATCGTTAGGGGGTAAGGAAGTTGATTGAGGAGTGGTAACGTCTGTTGTTATCGGGGTCATAATTTGGTTTTAGGACTTTTACTGAAACATTCAATTGCAACTTGTCGATGACACTGACGAAGTTACTCATAGATCAATCTAAGGCTAAGCGGGTCAGAAGTATCATTAAGTTTAGTGAAGTCTTGTGGTTGCTTAATTTTTAACTATGTCTAGTACAGAATTGATTATTATTGGTAGTGGTATTGGTGGCCTGAGTTGTGCAGCTTTATTAGCCCATTATGGCCGAGATGTGACTGTCTGCGAAAGTCATAGCATTGCGGGAGGGGCAGCCCATGGTTTTCAACGGGATGGCTTTATTTTTGATTCTGGCCCTTCTCTCTATTCCGGTCTTTCTTATTATCCTTCCCCCAACCCCTTAAAACAAGTTTTAGAAGCGATCGGGGAACCCTTACCCTGTCTTAACTATGATACCTGGGGCTGTTATTTACCTGAAGGCAACTTTAACACCTCTGTCGGGGCTGATCAATTTTGTCATATCTTACAACAGCTACGGGGAAAGCAAGGGGTTGCAGAATGGCGTAAGTTACAACAGGTGATGAAACCGTTAGCAGAGGCGAGTATTGCCCTTCCTCCTGCAGCCATCCGTTTCGACTGGAATGCGGTGGTAACGGTGGCTAAGTTTGCACCCCAGTTGATCCGCAACAGTAGCCAAGTCTTGAAATTAACGGGATCGTTTAGTAGCATTGCCGATGAGGTGATCGGTGACCCGTTTATTCGTCATTGGTTAGACTTACTTTGCTTCCTATTGTCGGGACTTCCGGCCACGGGAACCAGCGCAGCCGAAATGGCTTTTATGTTTGCTGACTGGTATCGGCCCGGGGTGAAGTTAGATTATCCAGTGGGGGGAAGTGGGGCATTAGTAGATGCTTTGGTGCGAGGATTGACCAAAAACGGGGGGAAAATTCGCTTAAACGCCCACGTTGAGCAAATATTAGTCAAAAATAACCAAGCGATCGGGGTGAAACTAGGCAATGGTGACACTTTAACCGCTACTCGTGGCGTTATTTCTAATGCGTCGGTTTGGGACACCCTGAAACTATTGCCCTTAGATGCAGTATCGCAACAGTGGCGCAAACAAAAACAAGGAACACCCCCCTGTGAGAGTTTTTTGCACCTTCATCTGGGTATCGATGGGACTAACCTACCGTCAGACTTACCCTGTCATCATATTGTGGTCAACGACTGGGAAAAAGGTATTACTGCGCCTCAAAACGTGGTTTTAGTCTCTATTCCTTCTCTACTTGATCCCAGTTTAGCCCCTCCAGGAAAACACACCATTCATGTTTACACCCCAGGTAATGAACCTTACCAACTTTGGTCGCAACTAAAGCGCAATAGTAACGCTTATCTGCAACAAAAAGAAGCCAGAAGTCAAGTGATGTGGCAAGCATTAGAAAGAATTATTCCTGATATCCGCGATCGCCTTTCTGTTTCTTTGGTGGGGACTCCTTTAACCCATGAACGGTTTTTGCGTCGTTATCGGGGTTCCTATGGCCCAGCTATTCAAGCAGGAAAAGCCTTATTTCCAGGTCCTAATACCCCCATTGAGGGGTTATGGTGTTGCGGTGACTCTACCTTTCCAGGGATTGGTTTACCAGCAGTGGCGGCCAGTGGCATGATGTTAGCGAATACCTTCGCATCCATAGACCAACATTTACAGATGTTAAAAGGATTATCGTTACTTTAATCGAATTCTGGGGCCCAAATCTCAGCCACCGAAAACTCCCATCCTGGGAGTATTTCCGGTACGGTGAAAATGTCTCCATCCTCTAGGGTTAGGGTGGTTTTGTTAAGGCGATAAACTTCTATTGTATGTTGTCTGGGATCAACTAAAACGCCAACGGTTGTCCCTAAACTTAAAAACTCTTCTATCTTTTCTCGTAACTTTTTTAAACTATCGTTTTTTGATTTAACTTCAAAGATTAAATCGGGAACAACTTCGGCATAATTTTCCGTTGTTTGTTTTAATTTTTCCGCTTTAATAAAAGAAGCATCTGGCGCACGTAGATCAGAATTGGGTAAGATAAAACCAGCACTTGAACCAATCACTCGGCCTAACCTTCTTGGACGTACCCAGTTGCCCAAAAGACGAGCAATTTCTGTGCCTACCTCTTCCGATTCTAATCCAGAGGGACTCATAATCACAATGTCTCCTTCTACTAATTCCATTTGATAGTCAGGATAGTCTGATTGAAAGGTTTCTAAGTCTTTTACGGTAAAGTTTGTCATCTTATACTATTATTTTCTGCTTCATTTTCTCAATGCTATTATAACATAAATACTAATTATTGTTAATACTTTTTATTCCATTATAAAATCAACTTAGCAAAAGTTAAGCAGCAATCGCTGCTTTTTTGAAAGCATTTAGATCCCTAGAAAATCAATAAAGTAAACACCAATAGTAAAGTTAGTATTCCTGGCCAGTAAAGTAACTTAGGAATAAGACTTTCTTGATATTGAATCCAACGAAGATTAGTCTTTTTACTAAATAAAATAGAATTAATAGCCACCGCTATAATTAAGAGATATAAGATAAAGTAAAAATATTCTAAATAGAGGATTCCCCCTGCTAGAATTTCACTCCGAAGATTAATTTGATCAAGAATAACAATAAAAAGAAAAGCACTACAAGCTGAAACAATTGCTAAAGTGTCAGAGTCTTTAAGAATTAGTAAATGAACCAAAAATAGTAATAAGGCAACAACAAAAGGAACCATAAGATTATTGATGAAGATATTAATAAAATCTCGTTGAAGCGTTACGGTAAAATAAAGTTCAGGATAATTTTTTTGTCCCACATAGTTGTTAATTCCAAAATTAGTATTATAATCATTGAGATGATATTCAAAAAAACTTCCTTGAATCTTCCAACCAGGAAGCACAAAATCTTCTTCTAAACCAGGTTTATATACGGGATTAATTAATTCGTATGATTCAAAATCTGGAATCAAGATAATATTTTTATAAAAATCCTCATGCCATAATCTTAACCAGACTTGTTTGGAATCAAAAGGATATTTTGAATAATCAAATTTTTGTCTTAAGTTGGCTTCAAAATACCAACCAATGACCTCCTGATTATCTTGTTGATAGCGGTAATATTCAGTAATCTTAGGATCAATAGCTTCTGGCAAAATAAAACCATGAGAAAGGCTTTTATGGCTCTCGTTTTCATATTTTTGCCAAATATAACCCGTAACAAAAACATCATTAGCATCTTTAAATTCTAGGGATTGAATAAAAATCCCAGTCGGAATATATTGAGGCAATTTTTCATTATCGATAGATTGAGAACGGGAGTTTAAAAACTTATTTAAACCAGGTTCTCCAAAAACAACGACTCTATCTTGTTGACTGCCAGTTTGATGAATTTTGTTCTGAGTAATGTCCATAAACCAAATAGCAAAAATCCCTATGGACAATAAGACAGAACTATAACAAGATAGTAACCATAAACTTTTAACAGTCCCTTGATAAGTTCTTAAAAGAAGAAGACTGAGAAAAAAGAAAAAAGCAACCAGTCCTAAAATGATAGTTCTTACGCTATGTTTTTGACTATCAGTATTAATTACAATTTCATCCTTGATAAAAACCACACCTAATGACCAATCCGTTGACGGAATGGGTTCAAAAAACATCCAAGATTTTTGTCCAGTAAATCGTTCATCATTATAATCAATGACCATTGCTTGGGAAGATTTAGTAAATGTTTCTAAGGTTGATTGTAAATGTTTTGATTGCCTTACCCTTGGTAGTTCAAAAACAGTTTTTTGCTGTTTGACAAAATCGCTATTTGGATGACATAGTAATTTCCCTTTCTGAGAAAAAATAAATCCATAACCCGTTTTTCCTAATTCTAAGGAAGTCATAAACTGTTTTAAATCATCTAAGGAATAGTTTGCAAAGACGACACCAGTTGGAATTTGTTTTTTAGTCGTAGGATCAATTTCATAAAAAGGAGTGCTAAAGTGTGCAAGAAGAGACTGAGCAACTCCACCAAAAAATGGTTCTAACCAAGTTCCTCCTTCAACTAAAGGACGATGATAATAATGATGCTCAGGTTTGGTATAGTCATATGAGTTTTGAACCCAAAGACGCTTGATTTGTTCTTTATTTCGCTTATACACTGGAGCATAAAGTCGAATGTTAGGATCATAACTATAGGGAACATAAGCAACACCAGCTTCGTAAAATTCAGGATTTTCCTCCATTGTGTTCCGTAACCTATCTAAAAGTTGCTCTTTTTTTAAGGTTCCTGATGTGAGATCATTAGCAATAGAGGTGGCATTATCTTTTAGTTTAACTAAGTGACTATCGATTTGTTTAGCTGCTTGAACCGCTTCTTGTTTCGCATTATTTTTTGCTTCTGTTAAGATGTAATTTTTTTCTCGCCAGTAACTATAACCTGTGAAAATTACCAGAAAAAAACTAGAAACACAGAGAAATAAAGATAGTCTAAAGACTTTTTGAGATTGGTTCATTACTAATATTTCCTTTAATCGCTAACGACTAACTTTCCCCTGAAATTATAGAAATATTCAACTACTATAAACCCCTTACTCCTATTCTAAGCATTACTGATACAAAATCACCTAATAAAAACAAAGAAATTCACAAAAAGAAACATTATTTTTCATTTTTTAATCGTTTACCTCTTCTATCTATGTCATACTTGTAAATATAAGAAACCTAACCAACCTAAGCCGCCTTAAAAGTTTGGGTTAATAATAAATCTCAGAATATTAGTTGAATGGATCACCTTTCAACAGATTTGTATCGAGATTATGAGGATATTTATCATGAAAATCAGTCAACAAGGCATCAATTTGATTAAGGAATTTGAAGGGTGTCGTTTAACGACACTATCATAGAGGTTAAAGACTCAGTAAGTAATAAACTAAAAACTAAGCCAATAAAGAAAGTTTATTCGCATAATAAACTTTTTCGTTGCAACTTTTTGGCATCGCTTGAATAAATTATTTACAGAAAGGGTGATTAAAATCACTGGCAATTAACGAGCTTTGAAATTTAAAAATCTTGGGGATTTTCTAGCTTCCCCCTCTTTGAGATAGTGATTATTATTGTACTTTTGTCAATCCCTAATTTTCTTTAATTTTTAAGGAGATAGTTAATTGAAGTCAGAGTTTTCACCCATGTTTCTTAAGGGAAATATAGGTAACCTTTAAGTATCAAAAATCTAACGGATTGATTATTAATCTTATCAAAAAAGTAGATTCATTCTTTTAATTTTGATTGTATTACCTTGCTTATTTGAAGCTTGACTTATTTGTTTAAAAACTGCCAATTAAGTTGAAAAAAATCGTTCTTACCCATCATGAATAATACTTACGTTCAGTTTTCCTCTGCTAACTATTCAGGTTTTGAAAAAGACCAACCTTATCCTAATCAAATAGAAATTACCGTTGTTCGTTCTGGTAATCTCTATGATTATAGTAGTGTAGAAGTTCATTTAGGAAATACAACTGCACAGCAATGGTCAGATTTTGACGGGATATTTCCTCAAGTAGTCGACTTTCAACCTGGAGAAACTAGCAAAACAATTACCCTTGATATCTTTGATGATAGCGATTTTGAAGGAACAGAAAACATTGAATTAAAATTAATTAATGATTCGGGAAATCCTGAATTAGTATTAGGAGAACA
>JASJBX010000212.1 GCA_030066295.1 Crocosphaera sp. | reverse complement strand
ACTGCTTATAGCGATCGCATCCGAGGGGAAAGGTCCGATAATTTAGAGGCGGCCATCGCAGCTTATGAAAGGTCTTTAGAAGTCTATACCCGTGACGCTTTTCCTTATGAATGGGCAAGATCACAAAATAATCTGGGGAATGCTTATAGCGATCGCATTAAAGGAGATCCCACTGATAATTTAGAAATGGCAATTTCTTGTTATCAACAAGCGTTAAACATTCGCACATTGAACAGTTTTCCTTTGGACTGGGCGCAAACCCAATATAATCTAGGGAATGCTTATAGTCGCCGTAGTATGGGGGATGAAACAGAGAATTTAAACCAAGCGATTATCTGTTATGAAAATGTCTTAAAAGTTTATAGCGGTAAGACCTTTCCTGATTATTGGGCGCAGATCAAATATAATTTAGGCAATAGTTATCGACAACGGTTTCAACTGCTTAACAACCCTGACGATATTAAACAAGCGATCTTTGCCTATCAACAAGCAAAAGCTATCTTTGAAAAAACCGCCGATGCTGACTTAATTTTTGATAGTTACTATCAGTTAGGGAGAACATTTTTTGAAGGAGGCTATTATACAGATGCCAGTCAACACCTAGAAACCTGTAGTCAAACCTATCGAAACAGCAAAAATGTTCCCCATTTAGCCCCTATTTTATTTGAACTGGCCCGTGTTTATCATCGCAGAAGTCTATTAGAAAAAGCGCGACTTAATTTTAAAGATTCTTTGCGTCTGTTTCGTCGTTTAAAAGATGAAGAAAACACCTATTCTGTTATGGTTGCCCTCAGTAACTTAGAAATACAAACAGGAAAAGTTAAACAAGCTTATGACCATTTAAAAGAAGCACAAACCTATTATCAAACCCATCCCGATTCCCAACGATTGGAGGAAATTAATAACCTTTTGAATATACTACAATTAACCTAAAATGTCAAGACTTAAAAAGCACAATGATAACCTAAAAAAATGGGGATTAACAGAAAATCCGTTTCGGGCAACTCCGCCGGATGATCCCGAAAAGTTGGCACAGATTTTTCATGGACGGGATCAAGTTTTAGATATCGCTATTCCTACACTTTACGAAGGCCGAAATATTTTAATTAGAGGGGCGTGGGGTATCGGTAAAACTGCTTTGATTTTTAACTTAATTAATCAGCTACAGCAAGAAGTTGCAGAAATTAACGAAAAAATGTTAGTGCTGTATTTAAGTAGTATTCCTGGGGACAGCAGTAGTGAATTTTACCGTGCTTTATTGTTAGGCATTGCCGATAGTTTAGCGGACAAAGATACAGAAGCCAGAGATATTGCCAATACTTTACTGGGTTATTCTATTCAAAGACCTAAAACCACCACGGAAGGACAAGTTAAACTAGGGATAATTTCTTTTGGTAAGAGACAAGAATTAAGTTCAACTCAAGTCAGCCCTACTGATAATATTGATCCTTATCCGTTACTCATTCGCTTGTTGGGTAAAGCAGAAGATATCTATTCCCGTGTTGTTATTGCCATTGATGATTTCGATAAAAAAGATGCGATTGTTGTACAAACTATTCTAGAAAGTAGTTTAGACTTGTTTCGTATGGGCAAATATCGAGGTTTCGTGATGACGGGAAGAGGGTTCACCGATTTACAAGAATCTACGTTAAAAGCATTGGGTATTTTTTCTGAAGATATTCATCTAGAACCCATGAGTCAAGATGACTTAAAGCAGATTATGATCAACTATCTTAATAGTGCCAAAAATGAACAACAAAATGATACTCATCCCTTCACAGAAACCGTAACTAATCTCATTACTGAATATGCACAAGGAATTCCCCGACAATTGAATGTTATTTGCGAAAAAGTATTAAGAAAAGCTGCCTCGCAAAACTATGAAACCATTGATGAAACCGCGTTTAATACCATTTGGTCAAGCTTACAAAAAGAATTTACCCATCAGCTAAGTCCACAATTTCGTCACTTCTTATATGTTGCTCATGAAGCAGGAGGACTCAGTGAAGATATTTCCGATGCAATATTAGATAAACTGGATGCACTGACCTATGTTGAACTGTTACCGCAATTCAAAACTATGGAAGAACAAGGATTATTAATTCGTCAAGAAGATGAAAGAGGATTTCGCTTTTTACCCTCCCCGCTATTTCAACATCAATTAGTTGCTGAAGCTGAAGAAGAATCATAGAGCAAAAAATATAACAGGTTATAACAGGTTATATATATCCAATCTGAAGGATTTAACACTGTTAAATCCCTACAGTGGTCTATTTGTAGGGACATAATACCATTATCGCTTCGCTCGAAGTCAGAAGCAGGAAGTCAGAAGTCAGAAGTTTTTTTTCTAATAATTTGATGGTTAAGACTTTCTACTGTCTTGGTCGGTTAAACTTGCGCCGTGCGACGGCGCGTTTCCCGACCGCTTCTAGACGCAGAAATTGGGTTTAAGACCCCCGCTACAAATTTATTTTAGCGGTCAAAAATTTAGTGGTGGGTCACAATCCCCCACTAAATTTTAACTTCTGACTTCACACTTCTGACTTCTGACTTCATGAAGTCCTATCCTCATTGTTTCTGATTCCTCACATATTATTCCTGATTGTTATATGATATGCAACCACGTATTATGGTTAGGATATTGATAAAATTATAAAATCTTGTAGGGTGGACATTACTCACCTGACAATAACTCCGAACTCCGAACTCCGAACTCCGAACCCAAGTTATTTATCATGAGAGAAAAAATTATTGACTGGTTAAAAGATAACGTTTCTGAACATCGCTTAAAGCATATTTTAGGTGTGGAAACAATGTGTGAAAAGTTAGCTATTCACCATAAAATTGACCATAAAAAGGCTGCACAAGCAGGTTTAATGCACGACTTAGCCAAGTTTTTCGCACCGCCTAAACTATTAGAAATGGCCAAACAAGAATATAACGAAATTGATTCCGTTTGTTTATCCAACCCCCATCTTTTACACGCAGACGTAAGTGCAATAGTCGCTAGAGACACCTTTGGGGTAACCGACGAAGATATTTTAGACGCTATTCGTAACCATACTTTAGGCAATCCTAATATGAGTGATCTTAGTTGTATTGTCTTTATTGCTGATGCGTTAGAACCCAATAGAGGAAACACCCCAGAGTTAGAAAAAATGCGTAAAACAAGCTGGAAAAATCTTTATAAAAGTGTCCAAAAAACCTCAGAATATTCCCTACAACATCTAATTAAAAATAATAAAACGATTCATCCTAGAGCCATTTTAACCCGTAATTGGGCATTGTCAGAAGTCAGAAGTCAGAAGTCAGAAGTCAGAAGTTTATGATTTATTTAATTATGGGAGTATCGGGATCAGGAAAGACAACCATAGGTCAAGCATTAAGTCAAGAATTAGGCTATCCTTTCTATGATGGGGATGATTTTCATCCCTCAGAAAATATTGCTAAAATGAGTCAAGGAAGACCCTTAAAAGATAGCGATCGCATACCTTGGTTACTGGCAATAAAAACAGTAATTAATGAACATCAACAGTTACAAACAGACGCTATTATAACCTGTTCAGCATTAAAACAATCTTACCGAGACTTATTAGCAGAAAATAGCACAGATATTATCTTTATTTATTTAAAAGGAAATTATCAAACCATTTTACAAAGATTACAAAAACGATCAGAACATTTCATGAAAGAAAATATGTTACTGTCTCAATTTCAAACATTAGAAGAACCGAAAAATGCTGTTATCATTGATGTAAATTTATCCATTGAAGCGATTGTCAAAGAAATTATTAATCAAACTTACGCTAAAATAGACAGTAACCTGAAGTAATAACCTATCCTTCCATGATTACCACTTCAAACCCATCTCCACAAACCGAACAAAACCATGAGATAATTTTTCCTCAAGGAGAATTTTGGAGCGATGAACCCCCTTTGGAAACCTATCTACACTTAACACAAATTATCTTATTACTAAAATCTTTGGAATGGTTATGGCAAGATAGAGAGGATTATTTTGCAGCAGGAAATTTAACCATTTATTATAGTCCTAAGCAGAAAAAATCAGAATTGTTTAGAGGGCCAGACTTTTTTGTAGTCTTAGGAACGAAATGGAATCAAAAGCGCAAAAGTTGGGTAGTATGGGAAGAAGAAGGAAAATATCCCAATGTCATTATAGAGATTTTATCCGATAGTACCGCAGCCACAGATAGGGGAGAAAAAAAAGAAATTTATCAAGATATATTTAGAACCCCTGATTATTTTTGGTTTGATCCATATACATTGGAGTTTCAAGGGTTTACTTTAATCAGTGGAAAATATGAACCGATTAAACCTAATGAACAAGGATGGTTATGGAGTGAACAATTACAATTATATTTAGGAATTTATGAAGATAAATTACGGTATTTTACCTCAGAAGGAGAAGTAGTCCCTAGTCCCGAAGAAGCAGCGATTCAAGCTGAAGATAAAGCGATTCAAGCGGAAAACAGACTTATTCAAGAAAGACAAAAAAAAGAATTAGCTTTGCGGAAAATTGAACAATTACAGGAAAGATTAAGAGGATTAGGGGTGAATCCAGAAGAATAAAACAAAAGATTACTTACCAATACAAAAACGACTAAAAATTCTATCTAAAACCGATTCGGTGATTTCTTCCCCTGTGATTTCTCCTAATGCTTGAATCGCCGATCGTAAGTCAATTGTCCAAAAATCTAGGGGGAATTCTTCTGTGATAGTGGTTTGTACTTGTTGTAACGCAATTTTCGCACGGGTTAAAGCGGCTGCTTGTCGTTGATTAATCGCAAAATCGAGATTACTCGCCGTTAATTTATCCTGATGAATAATTTTTAAAATAGCTGTTTCTAACCCTTCAATCCCTTCATTTTTAGCAGCAGAAGTCTTGACAATTGCCGTAATTTGTGTTGGCAATTGAGATAAATCTGGGGTGGCTAAATCAATTTTATTAATGATTAAAATGACAGGACGATGATAGATTGCTTGATAAATATCACTGTCTTGCTGAGTCCATCCCACCGTTGCATCAATAGTTAGTAAAATGAGATCAGCTTCCCTGGCCGCTAAGCGCGATCGCTCAACCCCGATCTTTTCCACCTGATCCGTGGTTTGACGAATACCCGCCGTATCTAGGACTTGGATAGGGATACCCCCCACCACTAACTGCGACTCAACCACATCCCTCGTGGTGCCGGGTAAGTCCGTAACAATGGCGCGATCGCTACGACTCCAAGCATTCAACAAGCTTGATTTTCCCACATTGGGACGACCCACGATCGCCACTTTTAAGCCATTGCGGAATAATTCCCCCTGGGCTGCGGTGTTCAAAATGCCCTCAACTTCCCCTAAAATCCTCTCTAACCCCTGACAAATCCCTTTTTCATCCAAAGGAGGCAAATCATCTTCAAAGTCGATTCTAGCCTCAATTTCAGCGAGTATATCCAGACAATGATGACGTAAGGTTTGGATGGGTTGGGCCAGTTTCCCCTGTAACCCAGCCAAGGCCATTTGAGACGCTTGAGGCGATCGCGCCCCCACCAACTCGCTGATACTTTCGGCCTGAGTCAGATCAATGCGACCATTGAGGAAAGCCCGTAGGGTAAATTCTCCCGGTTGGGCCAAGGTTGCCCCCGCTTCTATACATAACTGTAGCACCTGTTGCACCGGCATAATCCCCCCATGACAGTGAAACTCCACCACATCTTCACGGGTGTAGGAACGAGGTGCTAACATAATCAAGAGTAAAGCTTCATCGATCACCTGTTGGCTTTGGGGATGACGGATATAACCGTAAAGGATGCGATGGGACTGCCATGGTTGCTTTCCTGGGGCGATAAATAGGGTTTGAGCGATGCTGAGGGCTTTATTCCCCGATAAACGGACAATGCCAACGCTGCCCTGTTGGGGGACAATAGCAGTGGCGATCGCTGCGATGGTTTCTCCTTGGGTTATAATTTTTGTCATAAAGTTGACCCAATATCATTAGTTAAAAAGAATAAAAATCAAGAAAATAAAACTCGAAAATACCTATGTTTAAGAAAGAAGAGAAACCCCTAGAAGGAGACGCTTTAATTAAAGAAGTTTGCCGTCGTATTCGAGTGGCAAGAAGTTACTGGGATGCTCATAATAATCGAGCTTGCAGAAAAGAACGAGAACAGGCATTATTATTATACAATCGTTTAAGCAAACAAGAAAAAGAGAAAATCCCTCAAGTGTTAAGAGTTTGGCTTCGTTATCGCAGCGAAAAGTATTTCGGTTCCCATCGAACTCCACCCGAAAAACGAAAAAAGAAAAAATGATATACCGCTACGCGAAAGGAAAAAGGAAAAAGGAAAAAGGCAAAAGTTAAAAGTAGGCCAGAAAAAGATTTCGGGGTTTGTCAATGTCAAACACAAAAATGAGTAGTGCTATATATGGCTATTAAACTGTTAGAAAGTTAATCCTTATTGAACCCTTTTTGACTCAGTAAATATTCTAATTTTTGTGGCTAAAATCTGATAGATTATCTCCCAAAACTCAAGAATAATAAAACACATCCTAAAACAGTTTCTATCCCTCCAGCTATGTGAATATACCGTTGTAAAAATTCATCCGACCAATTTTTAACAAAGTCTGCCCAACTGGGAACCAACAGATATAAAATACACTTAGTAGTAATTAACCATCCTATAACAGTAATAATTACAGTCCAGTTAGCAACCCAAAGATTGTGACTAAAAACAACAATTAATCCCCAAGGAAGAAACAAAATTGACCAAAAAATTAACCAAGCTGGTTTAGTCAACAGTTCCTTAATTAAATCTTTCCAAATTAAACTTTGGAACCAATAAGATAAACCAGTGATAATTAAAAAACTTGCAATAATGCGTTCAATTATTAATGTCATAATACACCTCCTTGATGACAACCGATAGACAAGGAAGGCTCGAAGGCAACTACCTCCATTATAAAGGATAAAAAAATATTGTTACGATAATCAGGAAACCATCAAGCGATCGCTTAATCTAGAAAAGATGGCTCAAACCTAAGACCTCTTAACCATTAACCCCCCAATGACACTAACCGTATACAACACTCTCACTCGTAAAAAAGAACCCTTTACCCCCATAGAAGAAGGCAAAGTCAGAATGTATTGCTGTGGGATTACGGTGTATGATTACTGTCACTTAGGTCATGCCAGGACTTGTATGGTTTGGGATGTGGTACGGCAGTATTTACAATGGCGTGGCCACGATGTCACCTATATTCAGAATTTTACCGATATTGACGACAAAATCTTAAACCGCGCCAGAAAAGAAAATTCTACCATGGAAGCGGTGTCAGAACGGTTTATTGAAGCCTATTTTGAAGACATGGAACGCCTGGGAGTGCAAAAAGCAGACGCTTACCCTCGCGCTACCCACACCCTCAACGGTATTCAACGGTTAGTTTCGGAGTTGGAAGCCAAAGGGTACGCTTACGCTTCAGAAGGAGATGTTTATTACAATGTGCGTCAGTTTAAAGGCTATGGTAAGCTGTCTGGGCGTAAATTGGAAGACTTACAAGCAGGGGCCAGTGGCAGAGTAACTGTAGAAGACCCGGAAGCCAGCAAGAAAAAAGACCCCGCCGACTTTGCGGTGTGGAAAGCGGCTAAACCGGGAGAACCGGCTTGGGACTCTCCTTGGGGAAAAGGCCGCCCAGGTTGGCATATTGAATGTTCTGCGATGGTGAGGGAGAGACTGGGAGAAACCATTGATATTCATGTGGGGGGCAGTGATCTGATTTTTCCTCACCATGAAAACGAGATCGCCCAGTCAGAAGCAGCCACCGGACACCCTTTGGCCCGTTATTGGTTACACAATGGCATGGTTAAAGTGGGTGGGGAAAAAATGTCGAAATCTTTGGGCAATTTTACCACCATTCGGGACTTATTAGAGAAAATTGAGCCGATGGCTGTCAGATTGTTTATTTTACAGGCCCATTATCGCAAACCGGTCGATTTTACCGATGAAGCCTTAGCAGCAGCGACCAATGGCTGGCAGACGTTATCAGAAGGGTTATTATTCGGCTTTCAACACGGGGAAAGGTTAGGGTTTAAGCGGGATATGCCTGAGTTATTACCTGAGTTTGTACAACGGTTTCAAGCGGCAGTAGATGATGATTTTAACTTTGCTGGTGGGTTAGCCGTTTTGTTTGAAATAGCGAAAGAGTTACGCAAAGAAGGTAATTTATTAGTGCATCAAGGAACCACAGAAAACTCATCGGATGAGTTGCAACGTCAATGGTACACTTTAAGAACGTTGGCCCATGTTTTAGGGTTAGAAGCTGATATTAACCAATTGAAACCTGAACAGAGTGATGGGTTAGATGA
This sequence comes from Crocosphaera sp., assembly GCA_030066295.1. Lineage (GTDB taxonomy): Bacteria > Cyanobacteriota > Cyanobacteriia > Cyanobacteriales > Microcystaceae > Crocosphaera. Next base: position 1,676 of record JASJBX010000212.1, on the reverse strand, counting down.
TGGAGAGATTGAAGCATTAATTGAACAACGAAAAGAAGCTAGAAAAAACAAGAATTTTGCCGAAAGCGATCGTATTCGAGATGAGTTAAAAGAACAGGGTATTATTTTAGTGGATCAAGCTGGCGGTGTTACCAGTTGGCATCGAGGTTAGTTTATCTATGTTAAATGTCTGTCATTTTGCTGACTATTTTTCAAACACATCCAACAAATATCTCTTCCTAAATTAGTTTTATACAGTTTATAACCCTTAGCATTACCTAATCCTCCTGTACCCCACATGGTACACAGTGTATCAAGTCCATCCCAAAGATGGGCTTTGGTTTGTCTTTTTTGCTGACAAATTAAATATTTCTGGTGAATTATATTCTTAGTATCTTCTGATTCCCAATGTTTTAAATCTATCTCTCCAACTTCTAAAAGTTTATCAGCTAACTTAACGGTATCTTGTAATGATTCAAAAGAATGATTATGGATATAATTACCACTTTCTAACTCAACCTTAACATGATAGTTATTATTGACTCTAACAGCATATATAGAACGGTAAAATGGTAACTTAACTTTCATTTTTTCAACATCTAGACATTAACTAAACAAAAAAAATTATCATCTAAAATTTGCTCAATGGTAAATATACATTGAGTATGATAGTCTGATTCATCAGGAATAGGAACCCCAACGGATGCTTTTTTACCTTCTTTGATAGCGATATCTCTTCCATCATGATAAGCGTCTTCTAAAATCTTTGATAAATAACTTTTGAGAGAAGGGGTTTTAGACAGTTGTTTTTTAATTCGTTTGCGATGTTCAATCACTGAATTATACCAGCTATTTTTCATCGTATCGGGTACATCAGCTTGAACGGTTAACTTTAATAAATGTGCCAATAAAATCATTAAATTAGTTTCCAAAGCATTCTTTTCTGCTTTCCCCAAATCTTTCAACTCCTCAATTAAGTGAACTTTATCTAAGGCTTGAAATTGGTTATTTTCTAGTTTACTAATGGTTTCTTCTAACCATAAATTAAAATCTGTTTCGTAAAGATTAGCATCCATGATTAATTACCTAATAATAACAAAGCTCTTGAACATTATAACATTTTTTAAGTAAAAAGATTGCTCTTGAATGCCTTTGAGCTAAAATAAAGTAAGTCGGGCTTAGATAATTGAGAACAAAAACTATGGTTAACCCTATAGAAATAAACTGTAATTCTTTAAAGTTAACAGATGAGCAATTTTTTCAACTCTGTCAAGACAATCGTGATCTAAGGTTTGAAAGAAATAGCAATGGAGATATGGTAATTATGCCACCAACTGGAGGAGAAACAGGTAATCGTAATATTGAAATCGCTTACCAAGTTCAAGCATGGAGTCGTCAAAATAAATTGGGGGTTGCTTTTGATTCATCCACAGGTTTTAAATTACCAAATGGTGCAGATAGATCCCCTGATGCGTCTTGGATACCTCTAGAAAAGTGGAATAATTTAACGCCTCAACAACGTCAAAAATTTTTACCTTTATGTCCTGATTTTGTCATTGAATTACGTTCTCCCAGTGATAGTTTAAAAACCTTACACAATAAGATGAAAGAGTACCTAGAAAATGGGACGAAATTAAGCTGGTTAATTAATCCCAAAACTAAACAAGTGGAAATTTATAGACAAGGAAAAGAAGTAG
>JASJBX010000042.1 GCA_030066295.1 Crocosphaera sp. | reverse complement strand
GATGGAGAAATATTCCCTAACTTTTGTTTAATCAGACGAATAATAACCCCTTTTTGTCTTTCAACAGTTTGTTCAATACCTTGTTCAATACCTTGTCTCATCCAACTGGTTGTAATTTCCATAACATCCTCCTGTACGGGTTGACTAAATGTGTTAATTTCTGTTTGAAATTGTATTTCTTCTGAACGACTTAAGGTTAGATAAGTGTCCACGTAAGTCTTTAATTTGCCTACCCTACTGTTTTGACAATTTATTTTTAAATAGTGCTGATATGAATTAAAAAAATTTACCAGTAAGATAACACACCTCTATCAGTTTTTCTACATCCTTTGTAAAGATAATTAATAAACCAGTAAATATACGGAATATTGAGAAGCAAATTATAAAGTTTCTGTAAAGTAATAGTCCTTATTTTAAAGATTTTATAAAGCAAAATAGCTCAAATGCTAATCAATTGTACATTACAGAAATACCTAATTAACTAACTAATTATCCGTGAAATTACTGATAAATTTCACTAACTATACTGCTACGCGAAAGGAAAAAGTAGGCCAGCAAAGAGTTTCAGGGTTTAGTAATTTTGTCAAGAGCAGCTTTACATTCGTTTACACGTACTTAGTACAATTGCTCAAAAAAGTTTCTATATTTCTAGGAAAAGAGGAGTTTTGTAGCGATCGCCGACTAACCTGTAACGAAAAACTGGGAATACTATCAGCCTTTTTTAAAGCAGACATACGTGCTGTAGAGTTTCAGTCTTGTCCATCATACCACAACCCAGTAAACTCGTTGCTTATTGAGAACTATTCTTACACATTGCGAAATATAAAGAAGACAAAAATTTTTTATTTTCTTTGTTGTGAAGATTTTTCATAAGTTTTACTTATTCTTTTAACTAGATCAGAGTTGAAGTCAGTCAAGAAAGATTACATAGTTTAAAGTCAATGATGAATATCTGCCAGTTAAAAACTGTTATGAGGGGTTCAAATATTGTTACACTTAGTAAAGAATCGAAAAATGTTAACTATCTATATAAAATTATGGATCGCGTTGGGGTCTTATTACTAAATTTAGGGGGTCCAGAACAATTACAAGATGTTCGCCCTTTCCTGTTTAATCTATTTTCTGATCCAGAAATTATTCGTCTACCTTTCCCTTGGCTACAAAAACCCTTAGCTTGGTTTATCTCTACGGCTAGAACCAATACCTCCCAAGAAAATTATCGCCAAATCGGAGGCGGTTCCCCCCTGAGAAAGATTACAGAAGCGCAAGGAGAAGCCCTCGAACAGCAATTGGCCCAAGCCGGTCAAGAAGCGAATATTTATATCGGAATGCGTTACTGGTATCCCTTCACCGAAGAAGCCATTGCCCGTATCAAACGCGATCGCCTTCGTAAATTAGTCATTCTTCCCCTTTATCCTCAATTTTCCATCAGTACCAGTGGCTCCAGTTTTCGGGTTCTTGAGGAAATGTGGGAAGCCGATCCCATGTTACGACAGATTGAATATACTTTAATCCCTTCTTGGTACAGTCATCCTAAGTATCTGCAAGCGATGGCCGATCTCATCGCCCAAGAATTAGATAAATCTCCCCACCCCGATCGCATTCATATCTTTTTCAGCGCCCATGGGGTTCCCCAGAGCTACGTCGAAGAAGCGGGTGATCCCTATCAAGCAGAAATTGAAGCTTGTACCCGTTTAATCATGAAAACTCTGAACCGACCCAACCCTTACACCCTAGCCTATCAAAGTCGAGTCGGCCCGGTAGAATGGTTAAAACCCTACACCGAAGATGCCTTACACGAACTGGGAGAACAAGGGGTTAAAGACTTATTAGTGGTTCCGATCAGTTTTGTCTCCGAGCATATTGAAACCCTACAAGAAATTGATATCGAATACCGTGAAGTGGCCGAAGAAGCAGGGATTACCCATTTTCTCAGGGTTCCGGCCCTAAATACCCATCCCCTCTTTATTGATGCGTTAGCCGACTTAGTGACCCATTCCCTACAAGAACCCCCTGTCACCTTTGACTGTGTGACCCATCCCAAGAAAAACATGAAAATGTACCCTCAAGAACGTTGGCAATGGGGAATGACCACTGCTGCTGAGGTGTGGAATGGAAGATTAGCCATGGTGGGATTTTTAGCGTTGCTGATCGAGTTAATCACTGGTCATGGACCCCTCCATTATGTCGGTCTATTGTAAGTGTGATTTCAACCAGCTTAAAAGCGTTTGGCTTAACTGGGGATCATCAGGGGAAAACACAGATAAACCCAATGATTCCTGCTTGGTTATAACGGCAATCAGGCCGTTAAACTTAGCTAAACTCTTTAACAGATGGGAAGATAAGGGACAATCAGCCCGATCATAAAACAGTAGCAGCAAAGGACTTCGAGGGGAATTTTTTTGTAATAAATGCCAATAAAGACGCAGTTTAGAAAGGGTTTCTGGTAACCCATGCTCGAAGGGGGGACAGTCTTGTGCTAACATTTGATCGTAGATATCAATGGCCGGGTGATCTGGATCGATAAAGCGACCACTGTCGATCCCAATAATTTGGGGAAACCCTAACTCAGAACTGTTTTCTAGTTCTTGTTGTAACTGCTGAACAGGAGTGAGGGGTTTTCTGGTCTCAGGGTCAGGGGTGACAGCAGAAGGTGAAACCTCCCCTTGTAAATGACGTTGATGCCAAGCCTCTCTAAAGGTCTGATAAGATAAATGTTGGGCGCAGTGCCACATGACCAGATAAGAGGGGGACGGCTGGGGGGATGATTCCTCAAGAAGATGATCCCGGAGTTGACTGACCACTTGGGGCATTTGTTTCTCCGGCAAAATATGAATTAACCCGTCCGCAATTTGTTTTCCTAAGTCTTGATCTTGAATGGTGGGTAAAACTTTCATAAAAGCAGCGATCGCCCCTTTATGACCCGTGGCAATTTTACTTAAACTTTTAGCGGCACAACGACGACTTTCGAGGTGTGAACTGGTTTCTAAAAGTCGAATTAAGGTGGCGATCGCGGCGGGGTTTCCTGAACCAATTTCCCCTAAACTTTCGGCGGCTAAACTACGAATATCAGGATCATCGGTGGATTGAATCAGATTCACTAACACCCTTAACGCTTCTAAGTTCCCTGGATCAATCTTGCCTAAACTCACCGCAACCTGACGCAGCACAAACTCATCGGTTGAGACTTGTAAACTCTTGGTTAACGCGTTGATAGCTTTGGGATTACCTGGGTCAATTTTTCCTAATTTTTCAGCAATTTCTCGATAGATTTCTTCGTCTTCTACCTCTTCCATTAATTGCATGGATGCTTGCACGATTTTCGGATTACTGGGGTCAATTTTTCCCAAACTATCGAAAGCTTCTTTGCGAATTAATAAGGGGTGACCGGGTTCAATCAATTTCTCTAAAATAGCAATCGCTGGTTCATTTCCGAAGCCAATTTTGCCTAAACTACTAATGGCAATCCAACGAACATAAAGATCCTGAGTTTCTTCGAGTAAAGCCACTAAAGCCGCGATCGCTTGCTGATTTCCGGGACACACTTCTCCCAAACTATAAACCACTTCTTGATGAATACTCTGCGTGGTTTCTGTGTCCATTAATTTGATTAAACCCGCGATGGCCGTAGGATTGCCGGGATCAATTTTTTCTAAACTTTCTGCTGCTTGTCGTCTGGTGGTTCCATCTTTGGTGGTGCGAATTAACTGCACTAAAATAGCAATGGCTGTGGCATTGCCTCGACCCACACTTTCTAAACATTGAAAGGTGCGTCGTCTTAAATTAGGAGTCAGTTGATGATGCAATAAACGCACTAAGGCTTTAACCCCTTGTCCTTGTCCGTGAGCAATTTTTTCCAATGCGACAAAGGCTTTTTGATATTCTGGTTCACTGGTAGCTGTTTCTAAGGCTTGAACGATTAAACCAATAGCCGTAGCATTGCCTGGGTCAATGGTTCCTAAGGTTTCGGCCAGTTGCCAAGCAAGGGTTTTATCTTCGGTCTTGTGCAGACATTCAGTCAAGGCAACAATCACCTCTTTATTTCCTTGGCCTAATCGTTCTAAATAGTCTAATCCTGGTGGTGGTTGTGATTGGTCTAAATTGTTTTTAATCAGGTGGATGAGATGGGTCATCACCAAGGGTCGATCGACATAATTAATGACTTCTCTGGCTGCTAATCGACGTAAGTCTGAACCATCTTTATCGGCTAAGGCCCAACTCAACAATTGCTTGACAATAGTTTGCGCTAAAGAACAATCCCGAAATTGGGACAAGGCCATGGCTGCAGTTAAGTAAGCTCTAAAACCATAAAAATTTTCCTGATCCCATTCCTCTTGAAAACTCACTAACGCCTGAATCAGTGCTTCTTTGTCTTCTGAGGCAATATCTTCTCGTCCGACCCAAAATAACAAAATTTGCTGCCATTGCTCACTAAACATCTTTAAAGCGTTGGTCTCTTGGGCAAAAAAATCTTGCCAATTGTCAATGGCTAACGCTGCAAAATAATCTTCAAAGGTTTGATCCTGAAATCGATATTGACGCTGTTTGTGATCTTGAGTGACGATTCCTACCGGTCTTAACCAATGGAGTTGGAGACTTAAAGACAGTAAGGACTGATTATCTACGATCATCCCCTGAGTAATAGGGACAGAAGTCTCTGCTGTTTGTCGATGATGGAAGGCTAAGCTGGTCAAAAATTCATTTAAGGGTGCTTGCTCTGTGGTCCGAATATGAATATTTTCCAGTTGCCATTGATGAAATTCATCGACTAAATGTCGATATAACGTTGCTGCGGTTTGGGGTAGGGTTTGCGGGTTTTTCTGCCAAAGACGACAGAATAAGGATAACCGTAAGGGATTTTTGAGCCATTTTTGAAGGTGTTGATTCTGGGGTTGGGGTAACCAACTCGATAGTTGTTCTCCTAAATTGTATTCAACTTCGAGGTTTTCTTTTTGAGGTGAATAGGGATGCAACCATTGTTGAACAAATTGTTGGATTTGAGTTGAACTTGAGAGGGATTTTGTTTGATAGATATCAAATTGAGCCAACCGCAAGGGTTGGCTTTTCCAGGTGACGGTTTGGCAGCTAAGAATGAGATGGCAATTACCTAAGTTTCTTTGTTGTTGTACGAATAAGTCCAAAGGGGAAAGATGCCCATCACTGATAGATTGAGGAAATAAGTAATCAAGACCATCCCCCAATAACCAAATTCTGCCACTTTTTAATAAGGCTTCAAAGGAGGCTTGCCAAACGTCTTGAGACAGTCTTGGCTCTGTCCCATAGTGTTTCGAGCATTGAGTTAGCCATTGATGGCTTAAATAGTTGGTTAGGGTTAGGGTTTTCAATTGTTCAGGGGATACCCAAATGGGTATATAGTCTGTTCGGTCTAGCATCCAATGGGCCAATGTTTGTAAGCAGAGACTTTTCCCTGTTCCTGAGTCCCCAATAATGGCAATGCTGCGTCTGTGTTGTGATTCTCTGTCTCGAGCGCAGATTTGTTGAAATAAGGCATCTAGCTGATAGTTATGAAGAGGCAATCCCTGAGATGTCAAGGATTTGACTAGAGATGATTTAATTGGCCAGTCTTTTGAAGCGGCGTTGTTCTGACTGGCACTTTGAATCCGGTCTAAACGAATAAGTAAGTCTTTGCCCTTGTTTCCCTGGTCATCGGGTTGGGTACTCATGGGATTGATGGGTAAGGCATATTTCAGCATGATACGACCGACTTGGTTCCAGTCAATGCTGAAAGGGGAGGATTTCTTTTTCGTAGCGGGTAGGTTAGTTTGGGACATTATTGTCGCCTATTTTTACTACAATTGTACTGTCTTCTGGGGGGTTTTTGATAGGGTTAAAATAATAATTTTTTTGGGTTTCTATTTGAATCTCAACTATTTTTTTATTAAGAACTGTTAACAGCATCCCCCCTTATCTGTTGGGATTCCGAATGGTTCTGTTTAAGTTTATCCGACTATTTTTAAGCAGCCACGGCTTGAGGTAAGTGTTGCAAAATGGTTTCTAAGATTTCTTGTCTATTGATGGGTTTACGAACGAAACCCGAACATCCCAAAATCTTGTTTTGCCAACGTTCAAATATGCCCTCTTTTTCCACTAAAGCTAGAATCGGGGCTGATTGTAAGGCTTTCTGGTTACGCAACTGACGACAAATTTGCCCACTATTTATTCCTGGCATTTCTAAATCGACAAAAATCAAATCGGGTTTATGTAAAACACACAAGGACATAACCTTACTACTATCATTAATTCCCAAAAAATTATACCCTTTTTCGTTAACAATATCGTTGATTAACTGGCAAATTCTCGGGTTATCATTGACACAAGCAATCAATTTTTTCTGCTCAGGAATTTGGGATTTCTTTTTAGGTAGGGCTGAGGGTTGGGGTAAGTCGGGAATTTCAGCTAAATCGATCAATCCCAGTTGAATATACAACATTAAGGATGAGGTTAACCGTAATAAATCTTGGTTAATATAAACAGATAAATCCCTTAAGCTACGTTTTCCATCAGCATATTGGGCTAACACATCATAGGTTTTGGCTGAAGTTCGTTTCTTCAATTGTTCTAAACTTTTAATCACAGGCGCTTCATTGGGAGAGTGATTACCTAGGGTAGAACGGTGCCAATTTTGCCAAGGTTTCCAGGTGGCAACAATGATTTGTTGTGGATCAAATAGGAGAGGAGGAGAAGCGAAACGATTATCAGGGTAAAAGTAACAAGTTACTTTGCGACTTTGCATCAGGTCAAATAAAACTTCGATGACCATACTCGTAATAACTTCTAATAGTTGGTTACGGGTGATCTTCTGTTGTTTAAACCAACAACACAAGAGATCGTAATCCCAACTAATAGGGTGATTTTGACCAAGGGAAGCAGCAATATCTTTTTGAATATTGATAGATTGAAACCCAACGGCTTTGATTTGTGGACAATTTTGTAAGACGGTTCTTCTCCATCGCCTTATATAATGGGTTCCTCCGGTTACATAGATAATTCTTCCTAAATACCAATAAATATGAGAGTCTTGTCCTTGGGAAGTTCTACAGGTAATCCTACCACTAAATTGATTATTTTTTAGTTCTTGAAATAAGGTTGCCTGTTGGGTTGTCGCAAAATTTTGGAAGCAGACAGGGGACGGACTAGAAATTCCCTGTGTCATGGACAAGGTGGTTAAAGGAGATGAAGTTTTAATTGTTTCCTGATTAACATAAGCCATTGACACAAGCCCTTTATATTGATTTATCTTACTGACTTAACCCTATTTTGTCACATTTTTTTGGCTGGTTGAGTGATTGTGATCACATCCTCGTTACAGATATAAATAATGAGTGAATTCTCTTGAACTACCCCACTGGTTAATGCCTAAGGTGCCAATTTTCTCTTTTTTGGGTTATTAATTAACATACCTCTTTGCTCATGTTGCTTTTAAGCACTTCTAATCCTTTTTTAACCCGACGAGAAACGGTTACAACACTGATGCCTAATTGTTCGGCTGTTTCTCTTTGAGTTAAGTCTTTGAGGAAAACAAACTCAAGAATATTTCTGGTTTTTTCTTCTAATTGTTCTAGGGCCTGTTGGAGACGAATTTGATCTTCTTGTGCGAGTTGAAAACTACGATAATTGGCATCGGGAACTAAGTCTCCTAAACTGGTTTGCCCTTCTCCGTTGTTACTGACTTTAACATCTAAACTGACGGGTTCTCGATTTTGGAAGGCAAGTTTGATGTCTTGCCATTCTTTTAAAGAAATTTCTAAGACTTGTGCAATTTCTGAATCTGTGGGTTGGCGGTTGAATTTTTTTCTAAAGTCGTGGCGCACATTCATCGATTGTCTTCCCAATTCTAGCCAACGTCTGGGAATCCGCACCGTATATTTTTTATCTCGTAAATAATGTTGAATTTCTCCTCGAATATAAGGAATAGCAAAGGAACTGAAGGCATGACCTTTTTCGATGCTAAACCGTTCAATGGCACGAATTAAGCCTAAACTGCCGACTTGAACTAAATCTTCATAGCTTTCTGGACATTGATGAACCCAGTGATGTGCTTCTTTGCGGACTAAACCAAAATTCAATTCTAAAATTTTATTTCTAAGTTTAGTTTTTTGTGTTTTTTGGTACTCTTGAAACAACTTAAGGGTTTCGAGTTTAACATTTTCTTTGGCAGGGGTATACATAGCAAATATGCACCGTTTTACTGTTGTTGGCAACCAATTGACTATACTTAGATTAAAATGAAGTATCTGTTGCTCACAACGGGATTTATACTATGATTTCCCAGTCTCTCTAACTCGAATCTACTGAATTATACGGAGAAAAATAGACCAATACTTAAAGATATATTAAGTTATCAATTTCTTTGTAAAGTTGTTGAAATGTGTTCTTGCCTCAATCTCGCTTCTGCTCTCGCTTTTCGGATTATTAAGTTATTTTACCGAAACCGCTTAACCTAAGGATAATAAATGGTATTGAACGCCGGTTTCAAAGATTCTCACCCCCCCTCCTTCGGCAACGGTTTGTCTTAGGGCAGTAGCATTACTCACTGTAACACCGGCTAAATAATTGATGCCAAAATCGGCAAACTCTCTCAACCAGGGCAGGGTTGGACCCATCAGTACCACTGTAGCATCCCTGGACAATTCCACAAGGCGGGGAAAGGTTTTGTTGGGGATGGAGGTGGCGGTTAAAAATACCCAGTCAGACTCGGGGAGTAAATATTCTGAGGCGGTTGCGGGAAAGTCTCCAGGAGTGGGGTTGAGTTCGATGACATTGATCTTCATGGTTTGTTCATATTGTTTTAATCCGGGATAGCGACCAATGACTGAAACTTGTTTCCCTTGCAGTTGGGGGAGAAAATACTCAAATACGGATAAGTTGGCTGATGTGGCAATCGGAAGGGCTTCTGCTTGCTCTAAAAGAGGTGAGTTACCATTGATAACGGCGTTGATGGCGGCCATAGCTACGGTTGCTTGATAGGGGTCCCACGATCGCAACCATGAGGATAATGCTTGGACGGGTTGATTAACTAACGTTCCTGACCAAGATAGGGTACGGGTGGGAATGGCTGGACTCATACATAAACCGATGCCTTCGGCTTTACACATTGTCCAGGTTAAGCCAATAATAATTTCTTCGATGGGGGTATGGGTTTGACCATAATCTATCAATAAGTTGTAAATTTCTTTAGGGTTAATCATGAATATGTACTTGATAGTCTTAGTTTAAGGTTTATCCAATAGGTCTTAGATAAGTTATCATATCATTAGCTTTGATGTCTAAATTAAATAGTATTAATCATTTTATTTTTCAAGACATCTCTGAGAAAGATTACACTTAATTATTAGGTATTTGAAAATATATGGATTTATCTTCTTTAAGCTGGATCAAGGTTATAACTGATGATGACCGCACAAAGTGGGCATATACCCATCATCATATAACGAAAGAAATGAATCAAACTCAAGTGATTGATTATAATAAGGTCACTATTTTCCCTTTGGGTTTTAGAGGTGAAAATGCTAACTTACTCCATGAAAGAGATGCTTTAATTTTAGTTCAAAAAGGGAAGGTAACTCATCTTGTGGAAGTTCTTGATAAATCTTCTTATCAGGAATGGGGTTGGTATCATAGACTGGTTAAAGTTTTATGTTGGAAACCTCATGAAGATTGGTGGAGTCTTCCCTCTGCTGAAGAATTGCTGGGTTTCGAGTATAAAATCTATAGTGGAAGACCTTATCCATTAGAAAACCTGCAAGCAACTTACGGGGAAAAATGGGAAAGTAATGGTGGCTTACAAGCATTTAAAACCCATCTTTCCGAGAAGTTACGCCAACATGATTACATAATTTAAAACAAAAGATTAACAATAATTCCTGCTAATAAAACAAAACCTAAAATGACATTTTGACTGAATACTTGACCATAGGTTTCTTGGGGAATTTCAGGGGAACTTAAACGGATATATTGTATCATCCACCCCACTAAAGCAATTACCCAGGTAAGCCAAAATCCTAAGTTTAGGTGCATAACAATCCCTAAATATGCCCATAATCCTGTGGTAATGGCAAAGAATATTCCGACTGCTTCTCCTGCATATTTTCCGAAGAATAAAGCACTGGAATTGACCCCTATTTTTTTGTCGTCTTCTCGATCGGACATGGCATAAACGGTATCAAATCCTAATGTCCAAAAGACGGTTATTGCCCATAATACCCAAGTATAGTTTTCTAGTTTTCCTGTTACCGCAGTCCAACTAATTAAGACAGCAAACCCCCAAGCTAAAGATAACACTAATTGAGGGATGGGAAAGACTCGTTTGGCTAGGGGATAACAGACAATAAAAGGTACAGCAGCTACACACAGACAAAAGCTTAAAGGGTTAAGATAAAAAGCGAAAATAGCAGCACAAACAAGAGAAATCAAAGCAATAATAACACCTGTTTTAATCGACAGCGATCGCTCAGCTAAGGGACGTTTTTTGGTTCTTTCTACCTGAGGATCAATATCTCTATCCCAGAGATCATTAATCACACATCCGGCGGCACTGGTGGCTAAGGTGCCTAAGATAATAACGCCTATTAAGGGTAAGGGAGGAAGTCCCCTTGCTGCTAAAAAGATCGCCCATAATGCAGGGATCATCAAAATTAATCTCCCTGCTGGTTTATCCCATCTTAATAGGCGAATAATGGTTAACCATGTGGGTTCTTGTTGGGTTTGAAATTGAGTAATCATCGTAGTATTTATGGGCAGATACTGTTCATTTAATAGCAGAAGGGATACTCTGACATTTTATTCTAAAATACAATCTATTCTTTAGAAATTGACTATTATTAACGATATCTATCAAACGCTGTCATTAACATGGAACTAGGATTATCGATACAATAATCAGTTATTTTATTCGTTGCTTCTCGTAAAGCAATTCGATCAACAACCATTTGTTCATTTTTCGCTGTCATTAATCCATGGAAAAATACCAAGGTTAATTCTTTATCTTTTCCTGGCATTTTTAACAGTTCCCGACAACTAATTTTATTTAATTCGACTTTAGTTTCTTCTGGTTTCTCCTGAGCAAAACTGGCTAGGTTTAAAGCGGGATTAATGGTAGTTGTTAATACAAGTATTCCTAATAGTTTATCAATTGATTTCATTGGGACTCCTCATTGTTTATGGTTAAAATTAATGATTATCGTAAAGGTGCGCCTTGCATACAATCATCAAAGGCTTGTCGATATAGACTATCATGATCGGAGGCACGACGGGAACTTCCACCAATGATGCCTACAACAGATCCTATGGCTGCTCCTGTACCGGCACCGCGTCCCCCATCTATGATAGCTCCGATCGCTGCTCCCCCGGCAGCCCCTCTCGCACCTCCGCGAAAGAAACCTCCTTTGGCATAGCGATCGGCATAATCTCTGGCATAACCCTCGCAGTAAGATGGGGAACGGGAGGAGTATTGCGCTAGGGTGATGTTAGTTGAAATTAGCATAACATCAGCCACTAAAATTGTGCTAATTGTTAACAGATTTCTCCATGATTTCGACATTATCGAGATTAGGGTTAAATAGCTAAATTTGTTACCGTTTATTATAATTCATCTAGTGACTCAAGAGCAACTTTTTTTATGAGAGTTGATTAACGGCACCTTGAGGGATTTGTTTGGTCAAACTTTCGACAATATTTTTCCCTGCTTCTAAGGCAATATCAAGACGAACTTGATTAACGGCTGAACCTAAATGGGGGGTGAAAAAGGTGCGAGTGGTATCAGTTAAAAGGTGGGGATTGATAGTTTTCGGGCGGTTAGTTATCGCCCAATCTTCCATTTCAAAAACATCGGCAGCATACCCGGCTAACTGTCCTGATTTAATAGCAGCAGCTACGGCTTTTTCATCTACCACTGAACCGCGACAAGGATTAATCAAAAAACTGTTTGATTTCATCAGCGTTAAAGTGTTTTCATTAATTAAATGATAAGTGTCAGGAAGTAAGGGAACCATTAGGACAATATAATCGCTTTTTTGTAATAATTTTTCCAAAGTTACTTTTGAGATTTGCCATTCCTTTTCTTGTTGCAAAGTTAATGGAATGGAATCGGTATATAGCAAGGTCATTTCAAAGCCAACTAATCGTTTAACTAAGGCTTTTCCTAATTTTCCCATACCGATAATTCCTAGGGTTTTATTTGATAATCCTGTACTGTATAGTTGAGGTTTCCAACCGTGAAAATTACCAGCGCGGATTAAGCGATCACCTTCCAACATTCTCCGAGCTAAGATGAGGAGTAAACCGATAGTTAATTCTGCTGTAGGTGAAGCCAATAAATCAGGAACAATAGTAAACCAGATATTATGTTTTGTACAAGCTTCTACATCAAAATTATCATAGCCTCTTAAGGCCCCTGAGATAACTTTGAGTTGAGGACAAGCTTCTAAAAATTCTGCATCAATATGATCGGGCATAAATACCATTAATCCTTGGGCATTTTTGCTTCTATTAATCACCTCTTGACGGCTTAATGTTTCTCGGGTTTGATTAAGAATAAGCTCACAATAGGGGGTTAAGTAATCAATAACTTCAGGGTGAACCCAATGGGTAATAACAACTTTAGATTTTTGATTCATATTATTTAGGTTAAATTAGTTTTTTTCTTAAGTAGTTACCTAAACTATCTACTAATGTTACCATAATTAAGACAATGAATAAAAGGGCTGATACTTCTTGATATTTGAGTAAACGTAAAGCTCCAATAATTTCAAATCCAATGCCCCCGGCTCCCACTGCACCTAATACCATAGATGCCCGAAAATTGTACTCCCAACGATAAAATGTAACATCGGCTATCTGGGGTAAAACTTGAGGTAAAATGCTATGAAAGATAATTTGTAATTGGTTTGCACCGACTGCTTTGGCTGCTTCTATGGGAGCATTATCTGTATGTTCTATGGACTCAGCAAAAAATTTTCCTACCATACCCACTGAGTGAAATCCTAGTGCTAATACACCCGGAAGTGCGCCGAAACCAACAGCAGCAACAAAGATAATCCCCAGTAGTAATTCTGGAATAGCTCTCGCTATATTTAAAATCGTTCTTGATAGAAAATAAACCAAGGGATGGGGGCTGGTATTCTGTGCTGCCCCTAAAGCAATAGGAAAAGAAAACATAATAGCCATTCCTGTTCCTGCTATACTCATGGCCAAGGTATCAATTAATGGTTTTATCCAATCAGAAGCACGAGTAAAATCAGGAGGCAACATTTCTGCAACCATTTCAAATAGGTCAGGAATTCCCTCAGATAAACGTTTTCCATCTAATAAACCAACAACAGCAAAACTAATAATAATTATTATAATTAGTGTCAAGACTTTACTTAAAGATTGATACCATAGAGTTTTTTGCTGACGTAGTAATCTCTGATATTTGTCTTGATTAATTATCATTACGTTTTATTTTTTGAATAAATAACTATTGACAATAAGTGATAAGTTTCCAGGATATATGACAGAGTATTTTCTTATCTTACTATTCTAAAAAAATACTATCTTTTTATACAAGAACTCTTAGTTTATGATTATCACTTAATTCATAAAAAAGAAAAAAATTAGATTAATTTACTTTATTGAAATCAAGATCAAGAAGTTTACCTAAATCTCGAACAATATTATAGTCTTGATCCTCAACTGATTTAAACCCTTCAGCTTTAAAAGGTTTTAAAACTGTGTCATCTTTTAAGTCTAGAAACGCTTGCTTGATTTGCAGCTTTAATTGAGTATCTAAGTCAGAACGCATCGTCCAAGGATATTGAGGATAAGGTTTAGATTCTTCGATTAAAATAACTTTATTTTCATCAATTGTTCCCTTTTCTACCAAAGCTGTATAAATCGGTTTACTTAACCCTCCTGCTTCGGCTTTTCCATTGGCGACAGCGACAGCAACAGCATCATGAGAACCGACAAAAACTTCTTGATAATTTTCCTCTGGTTTCAGTCCTTTTTCTATTAACATAGACTTAGGAATTAAGTGACTAGAGGTGGAAGCTTGATCACCATATGCCATGGTTTTTCCTTCTATTTTTTCATAGGAATCTATTCCTGCTTCTGCATTACCAATAACGACAGCTTTGTAGGTAGTTTCCCCATTTTTTTCTAAAGCAGCAAAGGCCTCTATATCACTTTTAGTTTTAGCCAAAACGTAAGATAATGGTCCAAAATACGCTAAATCTAATCTGCCCTTACTGGCTGCTTCGATCATGGAAGAATAGTCGGTGCTGACAAATAATTCAACATCTTTATTGAGCTTTTCTTCTAAATAAATTTCTAAGCCTTTATTATTTTGAATAACGGTAGAGTTTGACTCATCCGGCAATAAAGCAACCACTAATTTTTCTGGGTTTGCTTTGGGAGCTGCTGTTGCATTTTCAAGATTACTGTTTGCTGTTTTACTATCAGGATTTCCGCAACCAATAAGGGTTAATAGGGAAAGAAAAACAACAGTGGTTAAGGGGGTTTTGGAGATAAAGCTGATCATACTTTTTTTGATCGAAATTGTTTTACTGTTGATTATAAGGACTTTCTTGAAAAAATCAAGCTCATGAGCATTTTTGAGGGGGTTATCTAGATAAGGGTTATACTGTTTTCATAGAGGGGGAATGTTGATAAAGTCCTGCTAATTGTTCGGTATGTATATTCGAGGGATGACTATCAAAGAGAATGGTCCCATTGGCTAAACCAATAATGCGATCGCCGTAATCTAAGGCTAAGTCGATTTGATGTAAACTAATCACGGCACCAAGGCCGTCCTCTTGACAAATCTTTTTGAGGTTAGCTAATATTTTATGGGAAGTACCAGGGTCTAAACTGGCGACAGGTTCATCTGCTAAGAGAAATCTCGGTTGTTGAGCTAAGGCACGGGCAATTCCTACCCGTTGTTGCTGTCCTCCACTTAGTTGTTTAACGGGGGTTAATGCTTTATTTAATAGCCCTACTCTCTCCAAACAATCTAAGGCAATAATTTGATCAATTTTGGGTAAAGGGAAAAAACTTCTCAAGGTGGAATGATAGGCTAAACGACCAATTAAAACATTTTTCAAAGCAGTTTGTCGCGGAATTAACTGATGTTGTTGAAAAATCATTCCTGTTTTTTGACGATGTTTTTTTAATGTTGTAGGATTATCTAAAGTACCGATTCCTTCAACTCTAACTTGACCCTTAGTAGGAATAGTGAGAAAATTAAGACAACGCAAAAGAGTGGATTTTCCTGCACCAGAAGAGCCTAGAAGTACGGTAAATTCTCCTGGAAAGAATTGAAGCGAAATATTCTCTAAAGCTATAGTTCCATCTTGATATGTAACACCGATATTGTCCAGAAAAATCATCATCTTTTTGAGTTACTATAAACCACTGTGTTCATCCATGTCAGAGTCTACCGTAAAAATGCTCTGTTTTCTTGCTTATCAGTAGTTTTTCTACTATAAATATACGGAATAAAATGGGTATGTTTTCGAGTTTACATCTCTAAATATCAAGACTAAGATTGAAACTAAGCTGTTGTTGTAACCTATTCCGTGTAATTTGGATTGTATCGGAATTTATTAGTGAGTTGGCACTTAAATGATTTCTATAGTCCATAAACATTATCTATAAAATTAAGAGGCAAAAATGTATAGAAGCGAAACTCCATCCATGTTTAATACGTTAGAAGGTTATGAAAACTTTGTTAGTCAATTATTAGAAAAAGACCAAGGAATACAAGTTGACCCCATGCTGGAATGGGAAGACGCAATGAACGATGAGCATCTTTCAGGGGAAAACTTGACAAGCATTGAGTCTCAATTCGTTTGAAAAGTTTGAGCTTTTTCTAGAAGACAAAAAACTAGATAATTCTCGACGTTTGGTTGGGGTACTTCACATTCCCATCGTTCAAGCATTGACTTATCTCAGGATAATCAACAAGTCCTATTGTCCTGAGGGTTTTTTCGTGTCAGAATAAAGTGGCAATGGATGTTTAATGCTCAACTAACCTGCTGATGAAAAGTTTATGGAATGATCAAGACGCAGCTAAATATAAAACAGATTTAGCCCTAAGAGTTTATACGTCTAGATTATTAGGACAAAACCCGTCTTTAGTGTTGCATGGTGGTGGCAATACCTCGGTAAAAATACGTCAAAATAATATTGTTGGGGAAACCGAAGACATACTCTACGTCAAAGGCAGTGGTTGGGACTTAGCGACCATCGAAGAAGGCGGGTTTTCCGGGGTAAGAATGCCCCATTTGCTAAAATTAGCCCAACTAAGTAGCCTATCAGACTCACAGATGGTGAATGAGTTGAAAACGCAGATGATTCGCTCTAATGCTCCTTCCCCGTCCGTTGAAACCATCCTCCATGCTATTTTACCCTACAAATACGTGGATCATACCCACGCTGACGCAGTGGTTACCATTACCAACACAGCAGCAGGAAGACAGCGCATCGAAGAGATATACGGCGATCGCGTGGTTATCATTCCCTACATTATGCCAGGTTTCGATCTCGCCCGTCTCTGCGCCCAAGAATTCCAGAAACAAAAAGGGGATAATACGATGGGGATGGTGTTGATGAACCATGGTATTTTTTCCTTTGGGAAAACGGCCAAAGAATCTTATCAACGGATGATTGAGTTAGTCACCCAAGCAGAAGATTATTTACAGCGTCATCAAGCTTGGAACATTCCTCAAAAGGCAGTCAATGTCCCCGAAACAACCTTAAGTCATACCTTAGCCCAACTGCGTCAGCAAGTGTCTGTTGCTGCTGGGTTTCCCGTCATTCTCTCCCTACAACAAACCGAGAAAACCCTGAGTTTTGCCCAACGAGAGGACATGGCTACCATTTCTCAACAGGGACCGGCTACCCCTGATCACGTGATTCGCACGAAACGAACCCCCTTAGTAGGTAAAGACGTACAGGGGTATGTAGAAGCCTATAAAAGCTACTTTAACACCCATTTAGCCCAGGCTAAAGATAGGAAAACCATGGTTGATCCGGCACCGAGAGTAATTTTAGATCCAGAGTTAGGCATGGTTGCGATCGGCAAAAATGCCCAAGCTGCCGGCATTGTCGCTGATATTTATGACCATACCATCGACATTATCCAAAGGGGGACCTTATTGGGCGGTTATCAAGCCTTACCGCCTCAAGATATCTTCGATGTAGAATACTGGGAACTGGAACAGGCAAAACTGGCTAAAGGTGGACAAACCCCTCCGTTTATGGGAGAAGTGGCCATGGTCACCGGGGCTGCTTCTGGTATTGGCAAAGCTTGTGTAGCATCTCTGCTGAAACGAGGGGCCGCGGTGATAGGGTTAGACATCAATGAAGCTATTACCAACTTACACAAAGGAGCGAACTATTGTGGACTGGCGTGTGATCTCACCGATGAAACAGCCATTCAGCAAGCCTTAGAGACGGCTGTAAGACGCTTTGGTGGCATTGATATGGTGATCCTCAACGCGGGTATTTTCCCCGCTAGTAGCCCCATTTCTGCCCTATCCACAGAACAATGGCGACGCATTATGAGTATTAATCTGGATGCTAATCTGGTGTTAATGCGAGAGGTTCACCCCTTCTTAACAATGGCTGCTAAGGGGGGTAGAATGGTGGTGATCGGCTCAAAAAATGTGCCGGCACCAGGGCCGGGGGCGGCGGCCTATTCTGCGTCCAAGGCTGCTTTAAATCAGTTGACCCGTGTGGCTGCTTTAGAATGGGGTAAGGATCAGATTCGCATTAATTCGATTCATCCGAATGGGGTGTTTGATACTGCCATTTGGACCGATGAGGTATTAGAAACCAGGGCAAAAAACTACGGTTTAACGGTAGAAGAATATAAGACCAATAATGTTTTAAAAGTGGAAGTGACCAGTCACGATGTGGCCGAGTTAGCGGCGAGTATGTGCGACAGTTTATTCGAGAAAACAACAGCAGCACAAGTTCCTTTAGATGGAGGAAATGAACGGGTGATTTAGGTAAAAAATAAGACTTTGTTAAGCGATCGCCCATCAATAATTTGCGTTTTGCAAACTTATCCCCCCGATCTGTCAACTATCCACTACAATAGAGAAAACAGATGAGTAAATGTACTATCGCAATAAATACTTATGACCAGTGCTAAGTTTCAAACCCCTGTGTCTCTCTCTGGCCGAGAAATGCAAATTCTCGATCTCGTTTCCACTGGTTTAACCAATCTCGAAATTGCCCAGAAACTAGAGATTAGTAAGCGTACTGTTGATAATCACATCAGCAATATTTTAACCAAAACCAAAACGGACAACCGCGTCGAATTAGTTCGCTGGGCCCTACAATGGGGTAAGGTTTGCCTCGATGATGTTAATTGTTGTGTTCTTCCCTCTGATGGCGAGGTTGCATCATAATTGTTTGAAGGGTTACGTTCAGCTTTTCAGTAGCAGTCTTGTTCTTAGTTTAGTCGGTTGCACTAACTCAGGATTTATTACCCCTCCCATTCAACCTTTAGGAAACAGTTTAAATACTCGGTCTTCTGAACAACATCCTCGTTTTTCTTACGAGGGTAGATATTTAGTTTTTGCTTCTGATCGTCAGGGGAAGCGTAGCGTGTGGCTATACGATCAAGTCAATGGCCGCTTAATGCCTTTGCCTGGACTCAATCAACCGGGAAGCAGACAGGATCAACCCGATATTACTGCTGACGGACGTTACATCGTTTATGTTTCCGAACAAGAGGGAAAACAAGATATTTTTGTGTACGATCGTCAAACGTCACGGGCTGATAACATTACTAAAAATATACTCGGAGAAGTGCGTCATCCCACCATTAGCGGTAATGGCCGCTTGATTGCGTTTGAGTCCAACCGTTCAGGACAATGGGATATCATTATCTATGATCGCGGTTTAAATACCCCTTTGTCCCTTCCCTCTCCCTCAAATATAGGCAGTCAAGAATGAGAATATTAAGACTCTATTTCTTCTACCGATGAAAGTTTAGAAAAAGGGTTATGAAATAGACTGCCGGTTTGAGGAGGTAAAGTGGGATCTCCGATAATTTCTGTTATTCCTTTAATGACTCCGGTTAAGGGAATGGCTAAAATGACGCCCAATAAACCGCCAATTTTTGCCCCCAGTAATAAAGCGATAAAAATAATAACAGGGGGAAGTCCGGTTAAATTTCCCATAATTCTTGGGGCGATTAAATTATCTTTAATTTGTTGAATAATAACGGCAACCACTAACACTTGTATAGCCAACCACCAGTTAATAAACGTTAGAATAATAGTAACAGTTCCAATCCCTAAAGTTGCCCCAATAAACGGTAAAATCTCCATCACCCCAATAAACACAGCAAACAGTAGAAAAAAGGGAATTCCCAACAGTCGAAAGGCAATACTTAAGCTAACGGCCATAAATAAACCTAAGATTAATTGACCGGTTAAAAAGCGTTGTAAATTCTTTTCTAAGGTAGTCGTTAAAACCCCACGAACTTGAGGCGAGAAAAAGCTGATTATTCCTTTCCAAATTTTTTCCCCATCTAATAACATATAAAAAGAAATAACAATTACAACAATTAAATCGATAAACCAATTAAAGGTTCCTACCACTAAACCAAACCCAGTGGAGGCAATATCTTGGGTTTTTTCCTGTATCTTAGTTAAGATTTGCGAAGTCAAAAATTCTAAATCAATGGGTAAACTTTTAGCATTAATCACCCCTTGTAAGGCAATTAATTGTTGTTGTCCTTCTTCTAATAAACTAGGTAACTTTGTAATTAATTGTTTACCTTGATTGACCACAGGAGGAAGTAAGGTAATTCCCAAGAAAATGACAATTAAAATAGTACCTAAATAAACTAATGTAGCAGCTAAAGAACGAGGTAAAATCCTTTTTAAAGCTCGCACGGGATAGTTCAATAAAAAAGCAATCAAAGAAGCAGTTAAAATCAAACTAATTAAGCCACCAATATAACTAATTGTTTTAACTGTCAACCAACCTGTAACTAATATTAACAACCAAGTAACGAGAATTTTTTGAGGACGAGAAAACCAAGAATTCATGAGTTAATCTAAATCATGGACAACAAAAAGATTACGAGGATAAATCACTCACTAAAGGAGTCGGATAAGCATTGAAATTAGCTTTTCTGAGAGCTTGAACCACTGATTTATCATTTTGTACCCAGTAGTCTTCTCCTAAGCGAATTAATTGCCGATTTTCTCCGCTACCAATAATAGCAATAACTGGCACTTTTGCTTGATTTCTATCTCCAGAATATTGCTGTAAAATCCCTTTCAAACTATGATAAGAAACCTGATTAACCGCTTGTTCCACACTTAAGTTAACCATGACCATTCTCACGGTTTCAACAGGTTCAGCATCGTTGACAATCAGTTGAATTTTATCATCTCGATGATCAATTTTACCCCAAACAATTAAGCGAGCATCTTCGATTAAAATTTCTCGAATTCTTTTATAAGTTTCAGGAAAACAGACTCCTTCGACTTGTGCAGACCCATCTTCTAACACTAAAAAAGCCATAGGATCTCCCTTTTTTGTGGTATATTGTTTCAGTTCATTCACCATAATAACAGCACTTACTTTTGTTTTTGCTTTCAGTTCTGCTACTTCATTTAAGTTAATGGGAGATAAAATTTTAGCTGCTTTTTTAATAGCGGTCAAAGGGTGTTGAGAAACATAGAATCCCAGGTGTTCTTTTTCTAATTTGAGTTTATCTTGCAAAGAATAATCTTCTACAGGGGAAGCACTGGGAGCCTGTTTAAATACTGTATTTGATTCTGTTGTTTCTGTTGTATTACCACTCATTAAATCGAAAATATTGAGTTGCCCGCTTTCTTTTTCTTTGGTTCGTTTTTGCGCCCAAGGAACCACTAACTCAAGATCATTGATCAATTGTTTACGGTTAGGAGAAATCGGATCAAAAGCACCGGCATATATCAAAGTTTCTAAAGCTCTTTTATTCACGGAACGCAGGTCAACCCGACAACAAAAATCCGCCAAAGACTCAAATGCCCCTTCCGCTTCTTCTCGCGCTTTTAAAATGTTATCAATGGCACCTTCTCCTAAGTTTCTCACCGCCGATAAACCGAAAAGAATTTGTTGACCGATAGGGGTAAAATCTTTTTGTGAGCGATTAATATCCGGGGGCAAAACATCAATACCCATTTTTTGACAATTTTCCCGATATTTTTCGACCTTATCTTGATTATCACTACTGGCCGTCAATAAAGCGGTCATATATTCAACCGGATAATTTGCCTTTAAATAAGCCGTTTGATAGGTAACATAAGCATAGGCCGTTGAATGGGACTTATTGAAACAGTTAGAAGCAACCAACCCATTGTTCAGCAAAAAATTATGATCTTTTTCCACGCCAATATCATAAACCTTTTGTCTTCCTAACGAGCGACGACCAATAATTTTAACCATAATGTTTCTCGTAATGATACCCTAAGAAAAGTTAGCCAATTCAGCAAAAAAATGGACTTAGCCATTGTTATTATTAACTATCGAACCCCTCAACTGGTGATCGACTGTTTACAGTCCTTGCAACCCCAGATAGATAGTTCACGTCATCGGGTGATGTTAGTGGATAATGATTCTGGGGATGATTCTGTTCCTATTTTAGAACAAGCGATTAAAGATTATCACTGGGAATCGTGGGTAACCTTAATTCCTTCCCCCGTCAACGGTGGGTTTTCTGCGGGGAACAATATCGGTATCAAAGCAGCTACAGCAAACGCCTATTTGTTGCTCAATAGTGATACCATTGTCAGAGAGGGAGCGATCGCTTGTTTAGAAATGGCTCTAGAAAAGCATCCGGAAGCCGGGTTAATTAGTCCTCATCTGGAATGGCCCGACGAAACCCCACAGATTAGCTGTTTTCGCTATCATTCCCCCATCAGTCAGTTTATCGATGCTGCAGCGACTGGTCCCATTACCAAACTGCTGAATGCTTATAATGTCCCCATACCCGTCAAGGACACCCCGTTTGAACCCCAGTGGACCAGTTTTGCTTGTGTTTTGATTCGACAAGCGGTTATCGAGGAAATAGGGTTGATGGATGAAGGGTATTTTATGTATTTTGATGATGTAGACTACTGTCGTCGTGCCAGAAAAGCGGGATGGACGGTTCTTCACTGGCCCGAGGCAAGGGTGGTTCATCTCAGGGGGGGAAGTGGTTCGGTCAAGTCAGACATGGCGGCCCGTAAACGTCCTCGGTCCTATCTCTATGCGTCTCGTTCTCGCTATTTTGCTAAATTTTATGGCTTGGTTGGCCTTTGGATAACGAATGTTTGTTGGTTGTTGGGAAGAAGTATTGCTTGGATCAGGGAAGTGATTAACCATAAACAACCCCATACCTGTGAATATCAAGAACAAGATATTTGGATGAACTGGAAACAACCGTTAAAACTACCGATTTTACCTGGGAGTGGTCATGAAAAAACTGCCTAATTTTATTATTATTGGTGCCATGAAATGCGCCACCAGTTCCCTCCATGAACAATTAAACCAACAACCGGGAATTTTCATGAGTGAACTAAAAGAACCCAATTTTTTTAGTAACGATGAGGAATATAATAAGGGGTTAGATTGGTATTTGTCCCATTTTGAAGCAGCGAATCATGATGATTTAATCGGGGAATCTAGCACTCATTACACTAAGTTACCGACTTATCCCCAGACCATTGAACGATTAGAAAAACATCTCCCCGATGCTAAATTTATTTATGTGATGCGTCATCCCATTAATCGTTTAGTTTCTCAATATATCCATGAATGGAGTCAACGGGTTATTTCTCTAGACATTAATGATAGTCTTGACCCTCATCCTGAATTAATCGAATATAGTTTATATACGAAGCAATTACAACCCTATTTTGATACCTTTGGAAAGGACAGAGTTTTACCTATCTTTTTCGAGAAAATGTTAAGCAGTCCCCAAACAGAATTAGAAAAAATTTGTCGCTTTATTGGATATACAAATCAACCCCAATGGAGTG
Organism: Crocosphaera sp.; assembly: GCA_030066295.1. Lineage (GTDB taxonomy): Bacteria > Cyanobacteriota > Cyanobacteriia > Cyanobacteriales > Microcystaceae > Crocosphaera. The sequence goes on along the minus strand of JASJBX010000042.1, from coordinate 1,260 downwards.
AGGAATTAAATGCGAGTAATGTTTCCAGTCAACGCATGATTAAAAGTGGTTGGCGAGATGCTATAGTAGAAGCACCTGGGTTAAAACAATTACGACGTTTACTGATTCCTAAAAGTTTTCGCACTTGGGTCAGAAGTCTCTGGACAATTAAGGAAAAACCGGAGTTAACCCCCGAAAATATTGAAAAACTCAAGATAATTTTTGACCAAGATTTAGAAGTGTTAGGCAGTTGGTTAGGGGTTGAATTAACCTGTGATAATTTTCAAGAAACGGTGAAAAATTCATCCTTAGATTGGGTTAATATAACTCGTATTTAAGCAAAGTGCAAGGTAAAGAACCATTATAAATAGGAATACGTCCCGATGTTCTTAAACCAATCTTTTTGGTGAGTTCTTTATTGCCACTTAAAACGTAAGCTGTCCACCCTTTAAAACGCTGTTTAAAGATATCCCCCAGTAACTTATATAATGACCCTAATTCTTGGGAATTACCTAACCGTTTACCATAGGGAGGGTTACAAATAATAATACCATGATCCGTCGGTGCTTCCAGATTTTCTAAAGTGACTTGACTAAGTTTTAAATGATGGTCAACATCGCATCTTTTAGCGTTGATAGTTGTCTGTCTTACCATTTCCAATACTTGGTCACTGCCAAAAATAGGCGCAGCAAGTTCGTGTTTTTGTTGTTCCATGGCCTCATCTATGATTCTATCACATAAAGCAGCATCAAAGTCTGGCCACTGTTCAAAATTAAACCGATTTCTCGACAAACCTGGGGCAATATTTAAGCTTTTCAAAGCAGCTTCAATGGGTAAGATTCCTGAACCACACATGGGGTCTAAAAAAGGGATATCAGGAGTCCAGTTTGCTATATCTAAAAGTGCAGCAGCTAAGCTTTCTTTTAGGGGTGCAACTCCCATTGCTGGCCGATATCCCCTACGGTGTAAACTGTCTCCTGAACTATCTAAACTAATAATACAGTGATCATCATCAATATGAGCATTGATTAAAATATCGGGGTTTTTAACATCAATATTTGAGCGTCGATTATAGCGTTCTCTTTGTTGGTCAACAATAGCATTTTTTATCTGTAACGCGGTAAAATGGGTATGGTTTAACTGTGGATTTTTCCCTGTACAATTAACCGCAAAGGTTTGCTCAATTTGTAAATAGTCAGACCAATCTATTTTTTTGACATTTTTGTATAATTCTTCTGCATTTTTACTGTTGATGGTGTTAATAGGAACTAAAACACGGAA
>JASJBX010000211.1 GCA_030066295.1 Crocosphaera sp. | reverse complement strand
GCAATCGAGAAAAGGGAAATATTATGTCAACTGTCGCCCCACCCCTCAACGAACAAGTTGCCGTCGTTACCGGAGCATCACGGGGTATTGGTCGTGCGATCGCCCTAGGGTTAGGAAGCTTGGGGATCAAAGTAGTGGTTAACTATGCCAGTTCTAGCAGTGCAGCCGAAGAAGTGGTTAAACTCATTACAGAAAATTCAGGAGAAGCGATCGCAGTCCAAGCGGATGTCTCCCAAAGTGAACAGGTGGACACCCTCATCAAAACCACCCTAGATAAGTTTGGCCGCATCGATATCTTGGTCAACAACGCAGGGATCACCCGTGATACTCTGTTAATGCGGATGAAACCCCAAGACTGGCAAGCGGTGATCGATCTCAACCTGACCGGCGTTTTCCTCTGCACCAAAGCCGTCACCAAGACCATGTTAAAGCAGAAAAGTGGGCGTATTATCAACATTTCTTCCGTCGTTGGCGAAATGGGTAACCCAGGTCAGGCTAACTATAGCGCGGCCAAAGCAGGGGTGATCGGGTTCACCAAAGCCGTGGCCAAAGAAGTGGCCAGTCGCGGCGTTACGGTGAATGCTGTGGCTCCTGGGTTTATTGTGACGGATATGACCGAAAAAGTCAAAACAGAGGATATCCTGCAATTTATCCCTTTAGGACGGTTAGGAACGGCCGAAGAAGTCGCAGGAATGGTGAAATTTTTAGCCACCGATTCAGCAGCCTCCTATATTACTGGACAAGTGTTTAACGTTGATGGCGGAATGGTTATGGCCTAGCACATTTTTCTAGAGACTTAATGAGTTTAAGTCTCTAAAAAATAGAATTGAATCTAAACAATAAAAAACAATGTATCAAAAAATTTTAATCGCTTTGGATATGTCAAAGATGGCCGAAACCGTCTTTAATCATGGTTTATCCTTAGCTAAACAAGAACTTAATTCCCAACTCTTACTATTACATATTCTCTCAGGAGAAGAAGAAAATAGCCCTTTACCGATCCCCCCTGATCTCAAAGAAATGTATCCCGCCGCCGGCAATGATTTGACCCTAGAAAACTGGAAAGATCAATGGAAAGCTTTTGAAAAATCTGGTATTGAAATGTTAGAAGCCTATCAGAATCAAGCAAAAGAAAACAATACTAAAACAGAATTTCAGCAAATTTATGGTAATCCTGGCTCAAGAATTTGTAAAATAGCCAAGGAATGGCAAGCTGATGTTATTGTGATCGGCCATAGGGGCCGTTCTGGACTCGAAGAATTTTTCTTAGGGAGTGTCAGTAATTATGTGTTACATCATGCTCATTGTTCAGTCTTAATTGTGCAAACCAATTAATGATTAATTATGTCAATATCCTTGAATTTCTCGATCAATAATTTCATCTAATCTTCCTGATTGTTTTAATTGAATAATGGCAATATTTAACTCACGAATCAACGGACTATCTAGGGGTAAAACTAAGCCATAATCCTCAAAAGTAATAGATAGGTTAGCCACTTTTAATGGTTCTTCAGGGTGCTGATAGAGATAATATTTTAAAGCAGGAACATCAAAGATGACCCCTTGAGCTTGTCCTGATTTTAAGCGATCAACAGCCCCTTCTAAAGTAATAGAAGGCAAAATACGAGCTTGATAGGTTTGCGCCCATTTTTCTCCTGTTGTCCCCGATATGACAGCAATTTGCTGTCCTCTGATATCCTCTGGTATACTAAATTGGTCTATCGCTTCTGCTGATAATAATAAAGTCATCACTGTGGCAATACCTGCAGTGAAAGAGGAAGCCGCCACCATGGTAATTAACATCCATAAACTGGTGATGAGTTTACCCATTTTAGTAACCGGTGCTTTATCCCCATAACCCACAGTGGTCAAAGTCACTAAAGCAAACCACATTCCATTACCAACCCCTCGAATATATTGTCTAGGAAACTGTTCCGGGTTATGCCGAGATTCAGCTAACCACATCAAATTTCCCACAACAAAAAGAATTAAAAATAAACCCCCTATCGAAGAAATAACAGCCAATCGAAAAATAGGACGAATTCGATGCCAGACTGAACTATTTTTCTCAGAGATTAAAAGACCAATTTGGGCGTTAAAATAGGGCTGAGTAAACGCAACTTTTTGAAATCTTTCTGCGGTAATACTAATAGGGCCAATTAAAACATCTAATTCCCCTGCTGCCACCCGATCAATTCCCGCTTTCACACCGGGTTGAGCGATTAACTGATATTGAAGATTATTGATGGCGGCCAGTTCTTGCCATAATTCTACACTAATTCCTTGAAAGCTTTGATTATGGTATTTAGTAAAAGGAGGAGAAACCGCTACCCCAACCTTTAAGGGGTTTTCCTTAGAAATAGCCTCCGTTTGAGCAAGTAATAAAGTTGAAAACGGATAAGAAAAAACGAGAAATAAAGTTAATAGAAAAAGACGAATCATTAAAGCTCTGGCAGAGTAAGATGATAATTTGATAACTTGCGAAGATTACAACCTACTGAAGATTGTGATAGATTGGTAAAAGCACACTAATCCTGACGGGTTTCACCGTTATTTGATTTTTGGAGACTAAACGATGACCATCGAAGGATGCTTGCGAGTTGGGCAAGTTGCACCTGATTTTACGGCAACAGTCGTTATTGATCAAGAATTTCAGACAAAAAAGCTTTCTAGTTACCGTGGTAAGTATGTTGTCCTCTTTTTCTATCCTTTGGATTTTACCTTTGTTTGCCCCACGGAAGTCATCGCCTTTAGCGATCGCCACGAAGAATTTGCTAAGATTAATACAGAAATTTTGGCCGTTTCCGTCGATAGTGAATTCTCCCATCTGGCCTGGATTCAAAGTCCTCGCACCGAAGGAGGTGTAGGAGATATCGCCTATCCCTTAGTGTCTGACCTGAAAAAAGAAATTAGTACCGCTTATAATGTACTCGATCCTGAGTCTGGAGTGGCTTTACGGGGCCTATTTATTATCGATAAAGAAGGGATTATTCAACACGCAACGATTAATAATCTTTCTTTTGGTCGTAGTGTGACCGAAACGTTACGCACCCTTAAAGCCATACAGCACGTTCAAAATCATCCCGAAGAAGTCTGTCCGGCTGACTGGCAAGAAGGGGATAAAACCATGATTCCTGACCCCATTAAATCGAAGATTTATTTCTCGGCGGTCTGAAATGGTCAAGAGAAACTAGGGCATCATCAAGGATCATGCCCACATTATAGCTTCGCCGAGCAACTAATCGAAGTAGAACAATGTCACTAGCTTTCGTTGTTCTTCTGCTTCTTCGCAGGTTTTTAGTAGGGTATGGCTGTCATGAAACGCAAAACAAATTAACTGCTGGCAACGAGAAACAATTTCTCGGTTACATAGCGCACTAGCTTCTCCCAGGGATAAGCCATCGTTGTCCGGGTTTTCCACTAAATGAATGACCCTTTCTAGCTGTTCTTTTGACTCTCTGGGCTGCTTGGTCAAGCTTTGGGGTAAAATTACCGTTAACAAGTTGGGATCAGCCCGCATTGCCCCTTTAATGGCGGCTGCATTGGTTCCTGTGGCACCGGATGTCATCAAACGGTTGCCACCTAACACCAGGGCATAACTCATCATTTCAATTAACTGTTGATGAGTGATGGGAACATGGCGCGAACCTAACAAGGCAATACGTTTTGAACCCGTTTGCTGTATAGCAGCGAGTTCCTGCGCCAAAGTATCTAGGGTAGGAATATCAATTGATTGACTCAAAGATTCTCTCGTAGACTGCAAATGACCGTAAGCTATTCTAGCAAAGGTTTCTCGCTTATGACACAGATTTAACAATTTTTCTTAAATCTCTACCTTCTGCCTCTTGCCCTGGAGCCTCCTGCCGTTAACGTGGCAGAAGCCTCGGTCAGATTAAGGGATTAATACTTAAAACGCCGGCATCAGGATTGAGTTGTGAACCTCCTGTAAAAATGCCTTCTGACCTAAATCAACATCAATATTCAGACTATAAAAACGAGGATTATTTTCATCATCAGAAATTGCATAATAAGTATTACCGCTTCCCCCATAACTGATGCCAGAAAATTCACCAACCGTTGTCCCTTCAAACATTTCCCCTGCATTAATAATTCCTTGATCAATAAATTCAACACTGATGTTAGCAGCAACCGCAGGAAAACTAAAGAAACTGAACAGAGAAACTAAAGAAAAATGAGGGAAAAGACGGTGAAAATACTTCATTTTTAAGATTAGAAAGCAGTTGAGGAGTGATTACCTTCTATTTTGCGTTATATTTATGCACCATGACCATTAAAAAATCATAACCCCGAACCCCGAAGACAAGTTACACTCTGATATGATCAATATTCCATCCCATTGATACGTCGATAACGCTTATGGTTGCTTCTCCCCCCTCTCCCGATGATATTCGTAACGCTTTAGAAACCCCGGTTGACTTTAATTTTGAATTGCCCGATCCTGAAGATGAAGGGATCGAAGAGTTTGATTTTCAAGAAAAATTAGACACGGTTTGGAAAATTTGCGATCGCTTTGATTTGCAAACGGATATTTGGCGGGGTAGAATCTTACGGGCGATCCGCGATCGCGAAAAAAAGGGGGGAGAAGGACGGGGAATCGGGTTCTTAAATTGGTTAAAAAAACGAGAAATCACGAAAAGTCAGGCTTATGCCTTGATACAGTTAGCCAATAGTGCCGATACCTTACTGGCAGAAGGAGTTTTAGACCCTGACGCTATCAACAACTTTAGTAAGCGGGCCTTTGTGGAAACGGCAAAATCCGATCCCGAAGTACAAAAATTAGTCAGTGAAGCAGCACAGAAAGGGGACAGAATCACCCGCAGAGAGGTGAAACAGCTATCGGATGAATGGACTGCCATGAGTTCCGATTTATTGCCCTCAGAGGTCAAGGAAAAGGCAGAAGAAGGGACATTACCGCCTCGTCATTTAGCCCCGTTGGTTCGGGAAATGGAAAAATTACCAGATTTGCACTTAGAAACCATCCAAAAAGAAATTGCGGAACATCCCGATGTTGATACCGTTAAATTATTAACCACCGATGCTAAAAATCTAGCCAAATATCTCGATGCTGCAGCCCAAGTTCAAACCCTAAAAAAATCACCTTTAGACTTAGAAATGGCCTTAGATGAAGCGGTAAGATTAGAGTGTTTAAATACAGCAGCCGACTTAGTTAAACAAGCGACCCAGTTAGAACAAATTGTGGGGAAATTATACACAACATGGAAACGATTGGGCAGTTTATCTGATAGATTATACGTGGATACTGGGGCGAGTAACCCTCACTTGCGATCGATGTTAACGTCTTTAGAATCTTTGAGTGGAGAAGTCATTGAAGTACAATTAGACGAAGCAGGAGAAAAAACCGTTAGATTGAAAGTTCTAACAGATTCTAGTGATTAGTTTCATTAGCAACTTCTAGCCATCCTTCGATAGCATCTTTCAGGTTACTAATAACTTCTTCAATGGTATCGCCTTCGGTGATACAACCCTCAATTGCAGGAACTTCTGCCCAATATCCCCCTTCTTCTGCGGGATGAATAATCGCTTTAATTTGCATAATTTATCAACCTTCAATGAACTGTTCATACATCTTTAATGAGAGATTAAGGGGAAGTATTGCAGATTACCATCAATTTGTAGTCAGGTGGACAGTGTATCGGCCTACAGTGATGTCATAATCTTTTTTTGTACTGCTATCTATATAGGGTTTCTGGGACTGATGAGGTACACTGTATTTTTAGCGTTCAAGATTGTTGCTTTTTAAACGAATATTTATGAAATCTTTTTCTTCAAATTCTCTGTTTCGTCCTATTACTTCTGTGATTTTTGGTACTCTTACATCTTTAACCCTAACATTACCAACATACGCAGCCGAGAAAATCTATTTTGTTTTTGATTCTTTAGGAGTTTCTATTCCAGTTCGTGACTTAGAAACCTATGCTGAAACTGGAAGATTAAGTCAACAATTAAATCGATATTTTAGTTTAGCCGGATCAAGTGAAGAAGATAGAAACGCTTTTCGTGAGGCGTTATCAACTCCAGCACCAATTGAAGATCCAGTTAGATTTTCTCGTCTTCTTAATACTGAAGAAGGAGAACGAATTTTAAACTATTTTGGTAAAGTTATTAATGTTCAAGGGGGAAGGAATGGTAAATTTCTCATTCGAGGGGCTTTAGTTCAAGCTGCCCTTGATGAAGAAGGATTAACTGTAATTAATTTCTTAAATAAACTGTCTACTAATGTCCAAATTGATCTTAAAAAAGCGATTAGTTTAGCAGAACAAGTAGAACTGATTGTTAACGGCACTTATTTATTTACAGACAAAGTAATAGAATTAGCAGCCAAAGAAACAGAACAAACTAAAAATATAGACTTTTCTCAATTAACAGATCCTCGTAAACAAGGTTCTTTTCAAGTAAAAAAACAAACTTGGAATCTAACGGATGAAAAACGGAAACGTAACTTTTATGTTGATGTTTATCAACCGCAAACTTTACCAGATAAACCCCTTCCTGTTGTTATTATTTCCCATGGTTTAAGTTCTCGTCCCGAAGATTTTGGAAAATGGGCTAGACATTTAGCTTCTTACGGATATGTTGTTGCTTTACCCCAACATCCAGGTAGTGATATCAAACAAACAGAAGACTTTTTAGAAGGATATTCTCGACAAATTTTTATTCGAGATGAATTTATTAATCGCCCCTTAGATATTAGTTATACTATTGATGAATTAGAAAGACGAAATACTAGCTTATTCTCAGGAAAACTTGACTTGGAAAATGTTGGAGTAGCTGGTCATTCTTTTGGGGGTTATACCATGCTTGCTATTGCCGGTGCAACCCCCGATTTTAAAGCCCTCGAACAAGATTGTACCCTCGATATTGGTGATTTGAATACAGCCTTATTACTGCAATGTCGGGCTTTAAAATTAGAACAAAAAGAGTATAATTTTAAAGATGAAAGGGTTAAGGCGGTGTTTGTGGTTAATCCGGTTAATTCAGGAATTTTTAGCCATAAATCTCTAGCAAAAATTGATATTCCTGTGTTTATTGGTGCAGGAAGTTATGATCCTGCAACTCCTTTTATTTTTGAACAAGTTACCTCTTATCCTCGTTTAAAAGTTCCTAATAAATATCTTCAATTACAAGAAGGACAAGCCCATGTAGACTTTTCGCAACTGGATGCAGGAATTACCGATATGTTAGAAACTACCATCGATTTAACCCTTCCTAGTCCTCAGTTATTAGATGGTTATACTAATTCTATGATGCTATCTTTCTTTGAAGTTTATGTTAACAATAACTCTGAATATAAGCCTTTTTTGCAGTCAGTTTATGCTGATTATATTAGTCAAGGTCAAGAATTTAAAACTCATTTAATTACGGGAAAGTCTTCTGATGAGTTAAATCAATCTATCGATGATTTTATCAGAGATAATAACATAGTGGTTCCCAGAGAAAGATAATATATTTATTTCACTTGAAATGACTATAAATAGGTTTAATTAAACATCTCTAAAGCAGGGTATAAATCCATCAAAAATCTCGCCTTTGTTGAGATTATTTTGCCCATGTATTGCGCTATTTCACAGGATTTATTTTTTACTGTTATATTTCATTCATTCTAGGATAAGCTGTATAATTCATATAACTTAATTGGTTGACTTGGTAGTCTAAATTATTGAGTGAATTAATAACAGCTTTATCTTTTTCTCTTCTATTATTTTTAGAATTCAAAAAATGAATACTAAGTGGATTAAAATTTTCAAAAATCAAAACGGGTTTATACTTTTGTATCGTTCTTTTCATTCCTTTCAATATTTCTAATTCATCTCCTTTTAGGTCAATTTTGATAATACTAATTTTTTTATTAATGGGAAACTCATAATCATCTAATTTTTCTCTTAAAGCTACATTTTCTAGCTTTATTTTATTTCTCATTTCACCAATATAAAGAGAATAATTTTCTTGAAATAGTTGATAGAGATTAGAATTAGATTCAAAGGCGATAATGTCAGTTTTGATCCGACGTTTAGCTAATACAATACTCACCAAACAACTGACGAGTCCGACATTCCCCCCAAACTCTATAAACAGATCATCACCATAACAATGATCAATGATTTTAGGAATTAATTGATTCATATATTTTTGATAATATATCTTTTTCCAAATTAAGTATTTATGAAATAAGTTATTAGGAAAATAATACTTAAATGTATAAACTTTATTATGCAATGGAACTTCTAATAATTCGTAGTTACAAGATGAAACATGATGAATTTTTCTCAGTTGAAATGCTGGTAAATTTAAGATTTTTTTTCCTGTCATAATGCTTAAATTTTTACCGACATTTTTAAAGATAGACAGATAATTATATTCACCCTTTTTATTACTATATTTACGAGGATTGGTCATGATCGACTGCGGTATTCTTTGACAGTTTTGATAACCAATTTTATTATCAATTAAAGTGACATCTTCTAACAAGCAAAGATAGTCAAACCCCCCTATTTTTTTAAACTCATCCCTTCTTATACAGAAAACCTGATCCCCATAGGGCAATCGCCTGATATTATTAGCTGTCCAAGCAACTAATTTTAAGCCTAAATGTTCGTCATGAAATTGCAAATCAAAGTAGGCTAATTTAACTTTTTCATTATCTAATACAGAGGTTATCTTTTCATCCCATGCTGACGGTAATAAGGTATCTGCATGACAGAAAATAAGATATTTTCCTGATGAATGTCTCAACCCTGTATTCATCTGAAAAGCACGACCTAAAGAGGGTACAATTAATAACTGTATAAGAAGATGAGGATAGTCTTTTTTAAAGTCTTCAACCCGTTGTAACGTCTCGTCTTTGCTTCCTCCATCAACCACTAAAATTTCTAGGTTCTTTGATATTTCAGCTTGTTTAACAATATTAGCTAAAGTTTCATAGATGGAATCAACTTCGTTGAGAGTGGGAATAATAACTGAAATATTCACTTGATTTTGTTCGATTAAGTCTGTTAAACCCAAAGATTGCAGATCGCTAATTTCATCAAGATCCACTAAACTATGGTTAAGAATAGACGCAGAAGAATAGTTTTTTTGCATCAAATCATAAGTTTGTTGACCCACATTTCCTAAACTATAATTAATGGTCGTGAAAACATCGCTATAATGAGGTAAACCAATCAAATAATAACCACCGTCTTCGGTTAAAGCGATCACTGCTTGTTCTCGGTTTACAGATTCAATCGCTTCCTCTAAAATATTAGAAGTAATTCCTGGAATATCAGACCCAATTATTATTACCTTTCCTAACTGTTTAGCAATGTCATTGATCCGTTCCCCAAAAGCAGTTGAAGGTTGTACAATAAAGGAAAGAATACCTGATTCAATTGCTTGATCAATGTCCGATTTTAAAGCAGGATCGAACCCTTTGATCATTTCCGTTGCAGCGTTTGTTCCCGTGTAATTAACAATAAGATTAACCCCATTTGTCTCATGGAGTAATATTTTCAACATTTGACTCATGAGAGTCCGATGGATCTCCGACGCTAAGCGATCGCCAATATCCCACGCTAAACGGGTTTTAACCTTTCCCGGATCGGGATACCGTGTAAACAAAACAATGCTAACAGCATAAGTTAAATTGTCTCTTTTAACCATAATGGTCACTAGAATTTAGAATTAATTTTACCCTCCATATCGTTCTTCTTTCCAGGGATCACCCCGTCGATGATAACCATTTTTTTCCCAGAAACCTAACTCATCTTGGGGTAAAAATTCTAACCCATTAATCCATTTTGCACTTTTCCAAGCGTATAAATGGGGTATAACGGTACGCAGGGGACCACCGTGATCGGGGGGTAAGGGGTCTCCTGATAGTTTAAAGGCAAAAAAGTTATCTTCTAAAACAAAATCTTTTAAAGGAAGATTAGTAGTATAACCCCCATAACAATGCTGCATAACATGGGTTGCTTTCGGGTCAACATCTAATAAGTTAATAAAGTCTGTAATTTTGATTCCTGTCCACTTAACATCCAATTTTGACCAACGAGTAACACAGTGAAAATCTTTAGTAAATTCATGATG